>JBAZZN010000390.1:0-2509 GCA_041658815.1 Thermoplasmatota archaeon | reverse complement strand
ACGGCGCGTGCGCGGCCGTGTCGCCCAGGTGCCTGTTGCCGTCATTGGGCGTGTTCCGGTCGCACTCGTCGAAGCCGTTCACGGTCGCGTTCGTGGTGCCAGCGGCGCTGCCCGTGGGGCTCACGGTGGGTGGCACTTTTGGCATGCTGACGTTGACCCACACGTTCCCAACATTGGGCACGTTGCCCACCGGCGCGCTCGCTGGTTGGTCCTGCGTGCAGTCCCACACTTGCGCGTTGGACGCGTCGCTCTCCGTGCCCCACGGGTTCTTCTGGTTCAAGAGCGAGGCGCTGTGGCCTTGGTCACGGGGCGCGTCCGAGAACGATATCGGTGAGAGGGGCCCGGTCGCGACGGAGTCGAGAGTGTCCGTGACGCGCCAGCCAGCGTGACAGTCCGCGTAGAGGAGCGCGCCGCCCGTGCTGCGGTACGTGCCGACGGGCTGGGGATTGAGATAGCAGCTGCCAGTCGTGCCGCGCGCTTGTCCGGGGGTCCCGCGATCATTCCAAAGGAGCGTGCCTGGCGCGTTGATGTTCCATGGGTTCGCGTCCAGCCCGCTCACGTCGGGCGCGTCATGCGAGAAGGGCAAGTACTCGCGCACCCACTGGCCATCGTTGTGCGTGGGGAACCAGTCAAGCGGCGGGGTGTTGCCTTTCCCAGTAGGCGTCGGTTGCTTGGGGCAAACGCTCGTGTCGAGCAGGAGCTCGGCACGGTACTCGATGAGGCCTTGGTCGCCCAAGCCGATGACGTTGTCCTTGTTGCAGTCCTTCCACACGCCAAACAACGCGTTCGCGTACGTCATCGGCGGCATGATGGAGCTGCGGACCGCGCCGACGTTCGGGTTGAAGGTCGTGTAGGCCAGGAAGCACGGGAAGGTGCATTCGCCCAGGAATCCGTTCAGGTACACTTTCTCGATCTTCAGGCTGGTCGCAGTCGTGTCAGGGTTCGTGAACATCCAACCGCTCGTGACGTCGAGAGTGGTGTCAGGTTCGTAGGATCCTTTGCCTTGCCACGATGCCGCTGCCAGGGGGGAACCAACGAGCAGAATGACGGCGATGACGTTCCACGTGCGCATGCTTCCAAGCCTCGGCCCAGCATTGGCGGCTCATCAGGTAAAGGCTTCGCCCGAGACCGTCTTCGCCTACGCATGATTGAACTGGCTGACCAACTTCCCACGACACAATGTAACGGTCGTTACATCGGGTATGCGACAAGCACGCCACTAGCCCGGACGCTGGCGTGGAGATCAAGAAGATCCAAAGAAAAGGAACAACGAGTCCTGTTGGCTGCAACAGGGATGCCCCCACTGGGAGTGCGAGTGCGCGCGGCGTTCGCACTCCCAGTGGTGGTGGGAAGACTTTCCAGTTCACTACGTGACGCAGGCGAAGTCGTCGGGGAACGTCGTGGGCGAGGCCGAGTGCAGTGTGTGCTGGACGATCGTCGTCGTCACGCCGTTCGCGCGCAACTGGGGCACCGAGTTGTCGTTGCAGTCCACGTCAAGCAGGTTGTAGGGCGTCTTCAGGAAGCTCGCGATCGACACGCCGCTCCCGTCGGGGCCGGGGCCGAAGTACGTGGACTTGGGCTGTGTGTCCTCGCCCGTGCTGTCCTTGTACCAGTGCGCGTTGTTGCAGTCCCAGCCGGCGATGATGCCGGTCCCTGAGGTGCCGCACGCTTCGACGCCGTACGAGCCGGTCTTGATGCCCTTCGCCAAGCTCAAGCCCCACTTCTGGACGAGCGTGGGCGAGATGTACGCGTAGTACGTGAAGTAGTTCGTGGACGTCTCGGACACGATGAGGTTCGGGAAGCCCGACCAGAGGCCATCCGCTGTGATCTGGTTTCCTGAGCCTGAGACAATGATGTTCGGGATGTCCTCAAGGCCGGCACCTGGCATGTCGCGCACGCCCCCGTCGGCCGGCGTGCCCTTCCCGAGCGCGGCGGCAAGCGGAGCCGCGGGGCGCGCCACCTCGCTTGGGGTGAGAGTCCAGTCGGCGGCTATCTTGTACGTGGGGTTCGATGCGCCGCTTTCTCCCGCATAGGGCGCGTCGCCAGCCGTCGCGCCGAGGTGGCCCGAGGGCGAGTTGTCGGTCGGACGCGTGCACTCGTCGAAGCCGCTCGCGGTCGCGTTCGCGGTGCCGCCGAGCGTTCCAGTCGGGCTCACGCTGGGCGGGACCTTGGGCATGCTGACGTTGACCTGGCCCTGCGTGCCGAGGTCAACCTTCTGCTGGGGCTGCGAGCAATCCCAGACCTGCGCGTAGGACGCGTCGTCCTTGTCGCCCCATGGGTTCGCGACGTTCGCGTCCGAGTCTGAGTTGTACTGGTCGCGCGGCGAGTCGCTGAAGGAGTATGGTTTCAGGGCCGGGTTGCTGTCAGCGACCTGATCGAAAGTGTCGGTCACGCGGTAGCCGTTGGTGCAGTCCACCCAGTGAAGGAGACCGCCGACGTTGCGGAACGTGCCCGCGCCAAAGCCAATGACAGCACACGTGGGCGTGGCCTCGCGGCCCTCGCCGGGCCT
>JBAZZN010000389.1:0-2515 GCA_041658815.1 Thermoplasmatota archaeon | reverse complement strand
CCGCGCGCGAGAGCCGAGCCACGAGCACGCGGCCACGGACGTTGGGCGGCGCCTTCACCTCCACGCTCCACGTGGCGGTGGGGAAGTCGCGCGCCGCAAGCTGGCACACCGCGATGGCGGGGGCAGCGCCGATGGTCATGCTCGTGGATTTGCACACGCCGATGACGTCCACACGGCGTTCCGCCGCACGCTTGAGCACCTCATCGAGGAGCAACACTGGGGGACGCACCGCGAGGGAACCGTCGAGCAGGAGCGCGTCACCTGCATCGAGCTGCTCGACGAGCCGCAAGGCGAGCGCCGACTCTGTGTGGCTGCGGAGCGCGTCAAGGCACGCTTTTGGGGGAAGCGGCGCCACATCGCGGCCCCCCAAGCGCAAGCTCAGCGCGGCCGCCGCGTCCGCGTGGGACAAGAGGCAGACTTCGGGTGCGTTACGCTCGATGGGCCGCACTTGTCCACGCTCGACGAACACACCCGCGGCCCTGAACGCGCCGATGAGGTGACTGCCTGACTCGGCGAGGATGACGCTGGAGCCGTCCACCGCCGCGACGCGAGGCGGCGGAGACGTTGGCTGGAACGCTCGGACGTCCGGCCGCTGGGAGGACTCCTGCGACAGGAGGTCCGCGAGTCGTCGCGCAACGTCCGCCATGCCGGGCGCGGCTTCGCGCTGTGGTTCCACGAGCAAGGGCAAGGCCGCCACGCCCAAAGAACCCCCCAGTTTCGACCGCGCTGGAGAAAGCTTGACGACCCCAGCCCGCCTCGGCACTCTTCCGTGCTCTCGCGCACGTTCCTCTTCCTGCCAGGCATCGGCCCCACGCGCGAGGCGCGCCTCTGGCGCCGCGGCGTCAACTCGTGGGGTGAGTACAGGGCCATCCCGCGCGTGCCAGGCATCCGCCCGAACCTGAAGGCCCGTCACGACGACCTTCTGGAGATCGCGGAGCTCTCCTCGCATGACGCCCCGTTCGTCGCGCGCCTCCTTCCGCCCGCTGAGCACTGGCGCACGTACTCGACGTTTGGTCAACGCGCGGCGTTCATCGACATCGAAACCACTGGCGACCGCGCGAACCAAGTGACCGTCGTCGGCGTTCGCTACGACGGCAAGTCGCGCGCGTTCGTGCGAGGTCGCGATTATTCGCCCGAGACGGTGAACGCGTTCCTCAAGGGGGCGACGTGCCTCGTGACGTTCAACGGCGCTTCGTTCGACCTGCCCGTCCTCGCAAGCGAGGGCGTCAAGATCCCAGCCGTGCCCCACGTGGACCTTCGCGTCGTGTTCTCGCGCCTCGGGTACGCGGGTGGCCTCAAGAAGATCGAGGACTCGCTTGGCATGGGCCGCAAGGGGGAGTTGGCGGGCCTGAGCGGGTACGATGCCGTCAAGCTCTGGCGCCGGTACGAGGCGCGCGGGGACGAGGACGCGCTCCGCACGCTCGTCGCCTACAACGTCGCCGACTTCGAGAACCTCGAGCCGCTAGCGAAGTTCGCGTGCGAGAAGCTGAAGACGCAACTCCTGGCGCCGCTCAAGGCGCAGGCTCGCTTGCTCGAAGCGCCCGAAGGAGCCGCCCCGGCCGGTCAGTGATCACGGACGACGCGCCACGCGCCAGCAGCTCCATCGCTGTAGTGCTATCGTTCACGGTCCACACGTGCACGCGGATGCCGCGGCGAACGAAGGGGGCGATGACCTCACGCTCGGCCGCGTCCGCCACCAACATGACGTGCTTGATGCCCACGAACTCCTCGACGTCTTCCGGCGTGATGGGGAACGGCACGATGAATCCCGCGTCGCGCCCTACGAGCGCCGCGTACTCCGAGGCAAGGGTCGGCTCGAAGCTCGTCACGAGCACGCGGTCCACCGCGCTCTCCTCGCGCACGACCTGCGCGACGCGCTTTGGCAGTGCCTCCGCATTCGCGGCGTCGGCCTTGATCTCGACGTCGATGAGGAGCGCTGGGAACTCACGCAGCACTTCGCGCAGCGTCGGCACATGCTCGCCCTTGCCCGCGTCGAGCGCACGCAGAGGCGCCGCGTCCATGGTCTCGACGAGGCCGCTGCCTACGACCATCCGGCCAAGCGCAGCGTCGTGCATGACGACGACCTCGTCGTCGCGCGTGAGGCGCACGTCCAGCTCCACGGCTTGGGCGCCCTCCGTGACGGCAGCGCGAAAGCTCGCAAGCGTGTTCTCCGGCGCGACAAGTGGCGAGCCGCGGTGACCGATGATAGATGGGATGTCGTGGTCCCAGCTTGGCATCATTGGCCGACACGCCATCCTTGGTAAGGCGGTTTCGAGACGACGCCTAAACAGGACAGGATGGATAGGATGAACAGGACTGAGAAAACGAATGATATACCAGGGCTGGACCTACCGAGGTTCGATGACGCGGGTCCGCGACCCCATCCACAATTACATCAATCTTGACGCGATGAGCGAGGAACTCCTCGACACTGCCCGCGTCCAGCGTTTGCGCCGGATCCACCAGCTTGGCACGGGGAACCTCGTTTACCCCGGCGCGAACCACACGCGCTTCG
>JBAZZN010000388.1:0-2532 GCA_041658815.1 Thermoplasmatota archaeon | reverse complement strand
GATGACGATGACGTCACGGCCGTCCTTCGCGATCTCGCTCAGCGTGGTCGTGAGCGCTGGCCACTCCTCGCGGCGCGGGGAACCGGGGTCCACGACCACGATGGGGTCGCTGTCGAGGATGAAGCAGTTCTGGGTCGTGGCGGGCGGGAGCGTGGGTGCGCGAAGCGGCAGCACGTAGATGCCCGGGTGCGCCTCGATGCGGAATCGCTCGTAGTGCGGGCTCCCATCGAGCGCGCGGGCCTCGTCAGCCACGAGGTCGGGGTCGCGCGTGAGATCGAGCCCACGCAGGAACGCTAGCGTGGGCGGCGGGATGGGCCAAGCCTCGGTCTCCCACTTGCGAAGCGCGTCATTGGGCGTGATCCAGCGGCCGCTCACGAGCTCGACACCATCGACCTTCGCGTGCTGGCCAGCAGGAAGCTCGGCCACGTAGAACGTGGTGTCGTAGCGGAGCGGGCCAAGCGGCGGCGTGAGCAGCGTGGCTGCTTGGCGCAGCATGGACGCGTCCTCAAGTTGGACCGTCGTTTCTTCCCTCAGCTCGCGCAGCGCCGCCTGCGGGCGCGACTCGCCATCGTCCACGACGCCACCAGGAAAGGCGTGATAGCCCGGAAAGAAGCGCGTGTTCTGCGAGCGCTCGACGAGGAAGACTTCGAGCTCTGGCGAGCGTCGATAGAGGATGACCGTGGCCGATGGGCGGATGCGCTCCCCAATGGCCGGCTGCTCCACGCGGGCGCCCAAGCGTCCATCTGACCAAATGACTTGGGGTGCAAACCTACAGTTGGCTGCGCGAGAAGACGCCAGGAAGGGCTGCGCTGGGCAGCGCGTTGGCGCTCACCGGCGCGACGAGCGCGACGTGCGTGCCGCGCAGACTCGTCTCCTGATCCACACAACAGCGGCGACGAGGACCAGTCCGCCCAATACGAAGAACGGGAGGCTCCAACGTGGTAGCAGTTGCGCGAGTCGGTCGAGGGCGTAGACGTATGCCAAATCCGCGAGCACGGCGCTCACCGCTATGCATGGCAAGAAAACGTGCGGCCGGTAACCTGCTATGCGCGCGAGGAGCGCTGCCACGAGGGCGCCGCCAGGAAAGAACGGGATCCATAGTCCAAGTGAAAGGAGGGCGATGCCGGCTGGCTCGGTGCGCGCGCCGAACGCCTCGTGCTTGTCGTGCGGTCGGTTCGCGAGGCGGCCGAGCCAAGCGATGCGGAGGCTCCCGCGCGCCGCGAGCATGATGAGGCCGTAGCCCACGAGCAGAACGATGAGGTCCTGCGTCGCGCCCAGCGCCGCCACGAGGAGCGGCGGCGTGCCAAGGGCAAGGCCCGTGGGGAGGCCCGTCTCGCGCCCGATGATCAGGTGCGCGGCCGCTTGCCCAAAGAGCCGCTGACCGATGGGCGGGTCAAGGACGAACACCACGCTGATCGTGGTGAGCGCCGCGAGGAGGATCACGAAGCCAACGATGAGCGCGTACCTCTCAGTCGTCAGCTCGCGCGCGGTCGCTGCACGGTGCACGGGCGCGTCGTCTTGCATCGTCAAGGCGGGGAGTCGCCCCCGGGACGTGAGACTTCCGCTTGCGTCACCCGCAAGCTCCCGCGAGCGGGTGCGGGCCCACTGGCGTGTGCACGTGCGTCGATCCTGGCAAGTAGTGACGCCACTGGTCTCCGCGCCTCCGTGGTGACGACGCGACTCTGGGGGGTGACCCCCCAGACCCCCCTTTACAGCTCAAACTCCTTCCGCTTCATCGCGTAGGCCGACGCGACAAGGAACGCGACGCCCGCCGCGAGGACCACGAGGAGACCCCGCACGGAATCATCCGTGGAAGGGACCCATTGGAGCCCAGAATCGAGCTTCCACCCGCGGATGGCGTTGCCCAAGTGCTGGCTGAGCGTCATGTTGCTGACCCACGGCACGAAGATCGGCGCCGCGTTCTCCCAACCGATGACGAAGGCAAGACCCACGAGGTACGGGCGCTCCACGAGGACGCCTAGGAGCGTGAAGAGCGCGCCGTACGCGAAGAGCGTGAGCAAACTCACCAGCACTGGCGTCGTGAGGAAGCCGATGTCGCCACCTTGCGGCGTCGCGCCAAAGAGCAGCAAGTACGTCAGGATGAGGCCGATGATCGTCGCGACCGCGGCCACGAGGAAACTTGCCACGAACTTCAGGAGCGGGAAGACCCAGCGCGGCGTGGGGCGCGTGAGGATGTAGCCGAGCGTCTTCTTCTCGCGCTCGTCCGCCACGATGCCCGCAGCGTAGAAGAGCGCGATGAGCGGCAACAACACGCGCAGGTGCAGCAGCTCGAGGACTTGGAGGTAGAACTCCTTGATCGTGAGCTTCTCGGGCGCCTTCGGAGGCGCAAGCGATCGGTCCAGCGCGGGGTTCACGACCACGCTCTTCGTGGCGTGGTTGTTCGCACCATCCGTATCGTACGTGCCGTTGGGCGCTTCGACCCATGACTCGGCCCAGTACGCTCCGGGGCGCGTGGTCCACGCGAGGCTCACTGTCTTCGACTCGCCCGAAGCGAGGTCGAGTCGCGCAGTG
>JBAZZN010000387.1:0-2568 GCA_041658815.1 Thermoplasmatota archaeon | reverse complement strand
GCGGCGGCGCGCTTGCCCGCATAGATGCAGAGGCACCCGGCGGGGCTTGGGTAATTGATGCCGACCATGTCGAAGCCAATGTACGCGTCCACCTTCGCGCCTTTGGCTGCGAGTTCTTTCGCGAGGACGCCGCTTGCGAGCACTCCCTCCTCTTCGCCGTTGAAGAGCACGAACTCGATGGTGTGCGTGTTGTTCGCGTGCGCAAGGAGGCGCGCGAGCTCCATCACCATCGCGGTGCCGCTGCCGTTGTCGTACGTCGCGTAGAGTGGGGGCGTGCCGACGGGTGGCGTGATGGGTAGCGTGCCTGGCGTGATGTCGCCGGTGCCGATGGGCGCCGTGTCGTAGTGCGCGCCTGAGATGATGAGGTGGTCGGGCATGGTGGTGCCCTTCTTCACGGCGACGATGACCTGGATCGGGCCGTCAGCGCTTGGCAAGCCGTTCGCGCCGTACTTCCTGCGCTCGACCGCGTAGCCAAGCTTCGCGAACTGGGCCGCGAGGTCATCTCCGGCCTCCTTCTCGCCAGGCGTGCCCGTGAGGCGCGGGTGATGTGCATCGACGAACGCCTGCAACCACTTGGCCACGCTGGCGCCGTCGAGTGCAGGCACTGGGTCCACCTTGAGCTGTGCGAGGAGCGCGGCCATCGCGGGGGAAAGCGTGGTCGCGGCGGTCGTCGTGGATGCGGGGGGTTGGGCGCAACCTGCGAGGACGACTGCGGTGAGGAGGACGAGCGAGGCGACGACGCGCATCGTGGGGGCAGCGCGGGAGCAGGGTCAAGAACGTTCTTGTGGCGCGCATGTGCGGTGTGCACGTGAAGTCCAGCCAGCTGGGGCTCGTGGCGACAATGGCGAAGGTGGCGTGCTATGGACTGCTGGGCGAGTCGTTTTCCGTCAAGTCCATCTAGCCCCAAGCCCTTAAATCGGAGAACCCGCTTGGCCGCGACGTTCGGAGTCATCACAATGATGTCCCAGAAGATCACCGACACCTGCTCCTCCTGCGGCACGCGCCTCCTCGGGAAGGCCACGACCGCGTTCGCCTGCCCCTCCTGCGGTCAGGACAAGATCGGCCGCTGCGCGCAGTGCCGTGACCAGAGCGTGCACTACCGCTGCGACGACTGCGGCTTCATGGGGCCTTGAGCACCATGGCCGGCCCCAAGCTCGACCTCATCGTCGAGTTCAAGATCATGCCTGAGGGCACGGAAGTCGATGTGCAGAAGCTGGGTGAGGCGGCGCTTGCGGCCGTGAAGAAGGTCGCGCCCGACGCGAAGGTCCAGAACATCACGTTCAAGCCCATCGCGTTCGGCCTCAAGTCCGTGAACGTCACGGTCCTCATGTCGGACGCCTCCGGCGGCCCCGACGCCATCGAGGAGGCATTCAACGGCCTCGACGGCGTGGGCTCCGCGAGCGTCGCCGAGATGGGCCGAATATGAACGGCATCCAGACGACTGGCATCCTGCTCGCGATCATCGGCTCCATCTTCGCTCTGGGCAGCGCGGCGATGGGCACCGTGTCCATGGGCGGGAGTGCGGGCTACGGCGGGCCCGGCGGCTACATGACCGTGGGCAGTGGGAACCTCTCTTGGATCTCGCTGGGCGTCGCCGCGGTGGGCGTCATGCTCGTGGTCGTGGGCCGCGAGAAATGACGCCGTGGCTCAGTCGCTCTTGAGGTCCTCGCCCGCGTCGAAAAGACCCTGGATGAACGTGTACACGTCCTCCATGCCTTCGAGCGTGTCGCCGCTCACGGAGACCGCGCGCTGCGTGGCCGCCATCGCGTCGAGCATACGGAAAGCGTCCGTCGTCATCTGCGTGTAGAGGTCGGGCTTCTCGTCGAGGAGCGCCGCTTCGAGCGCGTCTGGCGTCTCGGTCCAGCTCTGGATGCGCTGCAACTCCTCTTCCTTGAGGAGGTCGCGCTTGCTGATGACGTTGAGGAGCGGAACGCCGAAGCGGAACTGCGTCGTGGCTGATAGCATCATCATCGAGACGAAGGCGCTCGGGCGCTTCGCAAGGAACGGGTCGAGCAAGAACACGATGATGCTGCGGCCCGGCGCGAGCACCTCCATCGTGATGCGGCCAGACTCGCGGAAGACGAACAGCTCTGTCTGCCCAGGCGTGTCAACGATGACGTAGGGCCCGCGGAATTCTTCCAGCACGCCCTGGATCTCGCCCAGCTTCAGCGCGATGAGGTCGGCCGCCATGATCTGCGCGCCATTGGGGCCCAACTCGTACTGGTCCATGACGTCAGAGAGGCGGATCCAGTCCCTGATATCGACATCGGGACCATACGGCAACGATTCCGCGCCGGGGTCAAGGTTGAGTGTGACCGAGTCGAGACCGCGCTCCTTCATCCATCGCCCAAGCGCGGCCGTGAAGCGCGACTTGCCGCTGCCCGCCGTGCCCACGACGTAGATGAAGACCGGGTCCTGCACGACGAGCACGACGCCGGCTCTCGCACTTGAAGCTTCGTCCCTCGTTGGCCCCGGGGCGCAAACTGCCCCTTGCAACGCTGGGCTTGGAACCTCAGCTTGTCTGCGGGCGACAGATTCGTCCACGCCAAGAAACGAATACGCCAAGAC
>JBAZZN010000386.1:0-2593 GCA_041658815.1 Thermoplasmatota archaeon | reverse complement strand
CCGTCCCCCTCGATGATCACGATGGCGGCACTGTATGCGTCGCGGAGAGCGCGTACCTGTTGGAAGAGCCTACCATCGATGAGGCTCGACGCGAAGTCCTCGGCTGCCTTGCGCTCCACTGCCACGCGGTCCGAGAGCACGTAGTCGCCGACGACGAGCGTTTCTGGCTTGACTATGACGTTGGCTTTCGATAGCTCGCGGACGACGGACGAGTTGAACTCGCGGTGATCCGTGATGATGGTGATGCGCGGGGTCTCGCTCTTCACGTCCTGCGGTTGGAATGCGGTGAGCGGCTTCTCGCTTGGGGGGCGCCCCTGCGTGAACGCGGTCTTCCACTCGGTGCTCGCCTCGCTCGCGTTCACGGTCTTGAAGTAGGCCTTGAGCGTGTCGATCTCCTTCCTCATCTTCTGCTCTTTCCCGCGCGAGGCCCAGTGGGACGCCTCGTCGCGCGTGTCCTTCGTGATGAGGATGACGACTCGGCCTGATCGTCTCCGGCCCGTCCGGCCTCGGCGTTGGATGGCGCGGATCTCGCTGGGCACGGGCTCGTAGAACACGACGAGGTCGGTCTGCGGGATGTCGAGCCCCTCCTCGGCGACGCTCGTGGCGACGAGGACGTTGAACACGCCTTGCTTGAAGTCCTCGACCGTCTTCACCTGTCGTTTCTGCGACATGCCAAGGTCGGTCTCGGAACGTGAGGCTTGCCCGACGAACCGCGCGGGGCGCACGCCCTCGACCCCCTTGAGCTGCTCCACAAGCATCTCGCTGGTGTCGCGGTAGTTCGTGAACACGATGATGCGCGCGTCCGGCTTCGCTTTCAATTGTTGGCGGACGAGGATGGCGACCTGGCGGATCTTGGGGTGATCCACGCGCGACTCGGCGAGCAATCGGCCCACTTCCAGCAAGCGCGGATCCTCGCGGAGCGACTTGGCTGCCTTGCTCTCGTCCGCGATCAGCCGTTCAAGATAGCTCACGATGGCGCCCACGCCCTGCGTTTCCACGAGTTCCAGCGCGTGGCCCACCTTCAGCGCGGCAGCCTGCGCGGAGAGCGCCTTGTACAAGGCGCCGTTGTCGCCCTCGCCGTTCTTGATGCGGGCTGATATCACGAGTTGGGCATCGAGGAGCGCTTTCTTCGTGGCGAAGCGCACGTGAGGCGGTAGGCCACCCACGACCCGCAGCTGCGCGACCTTCTCCTCGAACACTTCCTTGAGGAGGGATGCGACGCGTTGCAGGGAGGCTGGAACGGAGACCTGCTTCCACTCGACGTCCGTGTCCTGCACGTATGGTGCGGTGTCCGCATCGAACTCGGTGCGCACCTCCACGCCCTCGATGCCCAGGTTCTCGCAGATCTCGGCTACCTTCTCGGCCTTCGCGCCAGGCGAGGCCGTGAGGGCGAGCACCAAGGCGTCCTTGCGCTGCCGCCGGTACGCGTCCGCGAGGAACACGTAGGCATAATTCCCGACGGCGCGGTGTGCCTCATCGAAGAGGAGGAGCGTCACGTCCTTCAGGTCGAAGCGCCCCGCGACGACGTCGTTCTGGATGACCTGCGGAGTCGAGCAGACGACGGTGGCCTTGCGCCACAAGTAGTCGCGCTCTTCCGGCGATGTCTCCCCGGTGAACGCCGTGACGTTCGCGTCGAGAAGGTTCTCGCTGAAGAACTTGGCGTGCTGCTCCACCAGTGGCTTCGTGGGCGCAAGCAGCAGCACCTTGCCTGGCTTCTGTTGGAGGCGGTCCGCTATCACGAGGAGCGCGACGACCGTCTTCCCCATTCCAGTTGGCAAGATGACGAGCGTGTTGCGTTTTAGTGCCTGCAACGCGATGGCGACCTGGTAGTCGCGCCGCGCGATCGCGCCCTGGGGGATGAGCGGGTGAACGACCGACTCGTCCGCGCTAGCGGCCACGGGTGTGCGAGCTTGCGCTTGGATTATAAGCCAGCCGACCGAATCGCTCGCCCGTGGAGCGAGCGGCCATCATCACGCTGGTATTGCTGCTCGCCATCCCGCTCTCGGCCTCACAGGAAGCTCAGACCGCCGCGTGCCGCGCGCCCGTGCTCACCATGCAGCCCGCGCCACAGCCGTTCGACCCGGGGGCTTCGACGTCCGTCCTCTTTGCCATCGAGAACCCCAATGGTCCCCCAGTGGCGGCCGTGCGCGCGACCGTGACCACGACCGCGCCTGCGGGGTGGAGCGCGACGCCCGCGCAGCGCGAGCTGACGCTGGGGCCAAAGGACGTGAGCGTGGACCCGCTCGCCATCACTGCGCCAAACCGCGGCTCGGGCCAAGCACATGGCAACGTCACGCTCCTCGTCACGTTCGTGTGCACGAACGGCGACATCCAGACGATCGCGTCCGCTCGCAGCGTGCTTCCCGTTTCGATCGTGAGCTTCCAAGCGCCGTGGCCATTCGTTCTGACGGCGTTCGCCGCGCTCGCGGCCGGCGTGGGCGTCCTGGCATTCCGCAGGCTTCGCCGTGGCGTGGGCCTGACGTCGCTCACACCCGCGCGCCCCATCGAGCCGGGCAAGTCCGCGAAATTCACGTTCAACGTCGAGAACAGGCGAGGCAAGCCTCAGCGGTTCCACGTGACCACGCTGGGCGTG
>JBAZZN010000385.1:0-2604 GCA_041658815.1 Thermoplasmatota archaeon | reverse complement strand
GCTTCCTCGTGCGGCTTGCGGACGAGGTCCACGCGCGTACCGAGGCCCTCCTTGACCGCGCGGTCATAGACGAGGCGGGCCATGGCCGCGTCCTGGATGGCGAGGCCAGTACTATCAAAGACCGTGATCTCGGTGACGCTCGTGCGGCCCGGGATCGCGTTCTCGAGGATGGCCCCAAGCGTGCCGCGGATGTGCTCGCGCCGCAGGACGCCAGTAGAGAGTGGCACGTTCACTTCGCCCGAGTGCGTGGCCTGCTCCCAGTCGTCCACGACGATGACGGCGTCCGCGAGGAGGTCCGCCTCGATCTCCTGCTTGCCAGCGGCGTCCGCGCCAAGCGCGTTCACGTGCGCGCCACGCTTGACCCAGTCAGCCTTCACGATGGGCTTGTGGACGGGCGTGAGAGTGCAGACGATGTCTTGCCCGGCGGCCTGCGCGATGTCCGCGACTTCGACTGCGAGATCTGGCGCTGCCGCGCGCACGCGCTTGGCGAGCGCTTCTGCGACGCCCTGGCGCATGTCCGCGAGCACGACGCTCTTGAGGTCGCGCACGAGCGAGATGCCCGCGATCTGGTACGCCGCTTGCGTGCCGGCTCCGACGATGCCGAGCGTGGATGCGTCGGGGCGCGATAGCACTCGCGTCGCGACGGCGGCCGCAGCACCCGCGCGGAACGCGGTGAGCACGGTCGCATCCATCACGGAAAGCGGGTAGCCCGTCTCGGGATCGCTCAGGATGAGGGTGGCGATGACCGTGGGGAGGCCGTGTAGCTCCGGATTCTTTGGGTGCGAGTTGGCCCACTTGACCGCGATGGCCCCTCCTACACGCGCCGGCATGCTCCACACGCCCCCACCGAATTCGGGGACGTCCACGTAGGACTTGGGCGGCATCATGGCCTCCTTGCGGTGGTACGCGCGGAACGCTGACTCGACGGCGATCATAGCCTCATCGAGCCGCAGGCAATCTGCCACCTCGGCGGCTGAGAGGAGCAGGGTCGAGCGTTCCATGGGGCGCGTCGAGCGTGAGCGGGCCGTAAAGCTTTGTGCTGGCACTCAGGGCAGCAGGTCGCTGTTGCTGGAGTACTTCGGGTCCATCACATGAGTGCGCTGTGGCGCACCTATTCCCACTCGATGGTCCCAGGGGGCTTGTTGGTCACGTCATAGACCACGCGCGTGACGTAGTCGCCCAACTCGTTCGTGATGCGCAGCGATATCCTCTCCAAGAGGGAGTGCGGGAGGCGCGTGTACTCGGCGCTCATGGCGTCGAGCGACTCCACCGCACGCACAACGACCGTTTCGCCATAGACGCGAATGTCGCCGTGGACACCAACGGACCGCACAGGCAGCAGCGCAGCGAAGTACTGCCAAGGGCGCTCGATCTCGCCACGCGATGCGGCCGCGTCGATCTCCGTCTCGACGATGTGGCATGCGTCCCGCACGATCTGCGTGCGCTCCGGCGTGGCCTCGCCCAGCACGCGCACAGCGAGGCCCGGGCCCGGGAAAGGCTGGCGCTCGGCCACGGGGATGTCGAGGTAGCGCGCGAGCTTGCGGACCTCGTCCTTGTAGAGGTCGCGCAGCGGCTCGCACAGCACGAGCGTCATGTCCTTGGGAAGGCCACCCACGTTGTGATGTGACTTGATCGTGTCACGCACACCGCCCCCAGACTCGATCCAGTCTGGGGCGATGGTGCCCTGCACGAGGACATCGCAGTCGATCTTCTTGCTCTCGCGCTCGAACACGCGGATGAACTTCTCGCCGATGACCTTGCGCTTGGCCTCGGGTTCGGTCACTCCCTTCATGGCAGCGTAGAACTCGGCGCTCGCGTCGACGAAGTCGAGGTTGATGTCAATGCCGCTGAGGAGCTGCTTGATCAGTGCGGCTTCATCCTTGCGCATGTACCCGGTATCCACGAAGACAGAGGTGAGACGCTTCCCGATGGCTTTGCCCACCAGGACGGCCGCGGTCGTGCTGTCCACACCGCCAGAGCACGCGATCATGGCGGTGCGAGGCTCGGGGATCTGTTTCTGGATGAGCGCGATCTGCTCCGCGACGAACTTCTCGGGATTGAACAAGGACGCCCCTCTCCCTTCGGCGATGCCGGATGGGCTTTTTCAACCTTCTCACGAAGTCTTGTTCAGCAAGTACACCGACGCCCCGGGTCGCTCAGGAAGATCGAACTCCTGCCCGAGGAGCCCGCGCTCGATGTCGAGGCGCCATTTGACCGTGGGGAAGAGGTGGAACGTGTAGTTCCACGAAGCGACCATCGTGTAGTTCGCGTACTCCGCGCCGCTGTAGTGGTTGGTCATGACGAGCGCGTCGTAGCGCTGCGTCATGTTGCTTGGGTCGCCGACCAAGCGCAGCGAGCGGTCATTGGGAAAGACCGCGGCAAGGTACGGGACTGGATCGGGCGTTCCCACGAGCGCCCCCACGGGGACCTTCTCGGCCACGAGCGCGGCGGCTTCATCAACTGGGAATGGTGTGACGAACGCGGGGTACGCGGTCGCGAGCATCATGAGGCCCAGCGCGACGACGCGGGCGCGAGGGTCGCGGGCACAGAGCACGATGACGAGTCCCACGCCGATGAAGAGGAACCACGTCGAGAACTCGTACG
>JBAZZN010000384.1:0-2627 GCA_041658815.1 Thermoplasmatota archaeon | reverse complement strand
TCCTCACGGCCTCGCTCTCGTCGATGAGCCCCTGCTGCGCCGCACGAAGCGACAGCAGATCCTGGGGGGAGTCGCTTGGGACGCTGGTCACGATGCCAGTGCCCTTCTCGTGCCGGATGAACGCGGCTGGAAGGATGGGGATGCTCGCGCCGGTGCCGGGAGCCTTCACGCGGCGGCCCACGAGGAGTTTGCCCGGCACATGGAAGTCCGGCATGGACTGGAGGCGCTCGAATTGATAGTGGAGGTCCTTGGCGGACTTCTCGTTGAGGACCCATTTCTCCTGTGTCGTGGGATCCTTGAGCACGACGTACGTTGCCGCAGCGTCGATCCACACGTTGGTCTGCCCGAACACGGTGTCAGGCCGGAGCGTCGCGGCGATGAGGTTCACCGTGCCCTCCAAGCCCGGAAGCCCGCTCTCGAGTGGCATCTTGTAGAGCGTCCAGTCCTGCGGCGTCTCGCCCTCGCCCGAGTAGCGGTCGTGGTCAGCGACGGGGGCGCTGTCCTTGGGGCACCAGATGATGGGGTGACGCCCCTTCGCGACGCGGCCTTGCTCGGCGAGCTTGCCGAACTGCCACTGGATGAACGCGTCGTAGTGCGGGTTCAACTCAGTCGTGATGAACTCGCGGCGCCAGTCCAGGTGGAGCTCCAGCCGATCCACGTCCTCGCGCCACTTTGGCGGAAAGAAGCGCACCCAGTGCACGGGGTCAGCGAACTTGGGGATGTCCTCGTCGCCTATGCCTTGGTCCTTGAGGATCTTGATCTGCTGCGCGTCGCCCTCGCGCACGCGGTTCGCAGCCGCCACGATGGGCGTGCCCGTCACGTGGAACGCGAAGGGAAAGAGCACGTTGTGGCCAAGCATCCGATGATATCGGACGAACAGGTCCGAGCGCAGCATCGTGAAACCGTGGCCCACGTGCGCGAAGCTGTTCATGTACGAGTAGGGGTACGTCGCGAAGAACTTGGGGCGGCCGCTCTGTGGTGTCGATTCGTGCGCCTTCTCCTCGTGCCAGCGCGCTTGCCACTTCGCTTCGATGGACTCCAGGTCCGTCACTGGGGATCGGTGCGGCCAAGGCCCCGACGATATTTAAGAGCAAGCGCCTGGTCGGGTGCTCTTGCGAGGGACGAATGGACGCACCACATTCGCCAAGACACCAAGAAGCTAAGACACCAACTTCCGGACCAGTCGATTGGATTCTTGGCGTCTTGGCTTCTTGGCGATGGGGCTCACACACTCGCCACTTTTGCTATCGCCTTGCCCGAGACCGCGCTGAACATGCCGAATGTGCGTTCAATCCCGTTCGGTTGGAAAGCAAAAAGGTTAACGAGCTACGTGTTGTGCCGTCCCCCATGGTCTTCGAGCTCGTCGTCGTGAACAACACGCCCCTCACGCCAGTGACTGACTTCGACGAGGTCCTCGTCACGATGCTCAAGCAGGTCGGTTATCTTGAGCGCGGCGCGGACGACGAGGCAGCCATCCGCAAGGGCGTCGCATACCGGCTCGTGCGTGATTGCTTGCTTCTCCGCCCTGACAAGGAATGGACGGCCGATGAGCTCCTCACGGCGCTGGTGACCACACGCCCCACACTGTACCGTCATCTCAACAAGCTCAAGGCGCTCGATGTGCTTGAGGAGTCGTCCATGCAAGATGCCGACGCGTCTGGACGCAAGGCTTACCGCATACGGTACGGGAACCTCGCGAAAGCGTGGAACTTCGTGGAGGCAAACGTGAAGATCGCCATGGAGAACTACCGCAAGAGCGTGGACCACCTGCAAACGCTTGCAGAGCGCGCCGTCAAAGATGGCGCGAAGCCTCAGACGAAGGCGGTGCGCGCTTGAAAGGCAAGAAGGACGAGCAGCACGTCCAGCTCACGCTCAAGAGCAAGTACAAGGTCCGCTCGCTCGCCTCGCGCGAAGCCGTGCTGGAGACGACAGGCACGTTCCGCGGAATCGTGTCGATCGGCACGATCGATGCGCTCGCGATGGAGATAGACAGCGGCGAGCTGAAGGGCAAGATCCGAGTCATTCCCACGCATATGGTGGTCGCCATCGACATCGTCGAAGCGGCCAAGAAGGAAGAGGACGACGTCGAAGGCGCCGACATGCACTATACTTAGTCCTGCCGAGCGGCCGCATCCTCTTTAACGCGCGAGAGAACATGCCTCGCTTGTGACCGAAGCGAGCCGACGACGCCCCCTGCTCCTCTTCGACCTGGTGGGGACGCTCGTGGACGAAGAGAGCGATTATGCCTCGCTCGACGCCGTCATGGAGGCAGCACGCTATCGTTTCGGCATCAACGAAGAAGCAAGCGCTCTCTCGGGCGATTTCTCGTTGGCGTTGATGGAGATCCTCCGGGGTGAGGAACCCGAGAGCGGCGCGCCCGCAGTTCCTTCGGAGTTCGTTCCCTTCGAGCAGGCGGCCAAAGAGATATTCGCCGCCGTCCTCGAAGTGCGAGGCATCGAGGCCAAGCCCAACGACGTCCAGTGGTTCTGGAAGACGTTCGTGGACGTGCAGAAACGCCTTGTGAAGCTTCACCCCGACGCGGTGGAGTGTCTCGCGTGGGCGCGCGAGCAAGGCTACGGCGTCTGGGTCATCACGGACGCGGACCCATACTTCGTCACGCAAGTCCT
>JBAZZN010000383.1:0-2629 GCA_041658815.1 Thermoplasmatota archaeon | reverse complement strand
GAGCCGCTGAGCCCGCGCGTGAGCCTGAGCACAGGGGGCAGGTCCCGGGGTGGCCGATCTCTCCGGGAAGGGGCGCTTGCCGGAGTGTCTGGAGAGGCCGGGACCCGAATACTGAGGTCATGGTTCTACCAGCCGGGGTAGGGGCTATATCCTGGGTTGAACGCCTTTGGACGATTCGTCGATCGGACTCACTCGCAGGTGGAGGCAACCAGCAAGCTCTTTTCTATACCTGGACTTCATTTGTGGAACACCGGCAAGCGGCAGTTGTCGCCTGCCAGCTGGAGGTATCCCTTACATGGAGTTCGCCCTCACCGATGAGCAGCGCGCCCTCAAGCAAATGGCCCGCGAGTTCGCACTCAAAGAATTCCCCGCGTTCTCGAAGATCTGTGACGACCAGGAGAAGGTCCCCA
Source organism: Thermoplasmatota archaeon (assembly GCA_041658815.1). Taxonomy (GTDB): domain Archaea; phylum Thermoplasmatota; class SW-10-69-26; order JACQPN01; family JAJPHT01; genus JAJPHT01. The sequence goes on along the minus strand of JBAZZN010000383.1, from coordinate 2,219 downwards.
CAGAACTCCTGGAGAAGGCTGCCGCCCAGGGGCTGCTGGGCGTCATGATCCCATCACAATACGGTGGCGCGGGTCTGGGCATGCTCGAGAACGCGATCATCGCGGAGGAGCTCAACGCCATCGACGCGGGCCTCGCGCTTTGCATCTTCGCTGCCGACTTCGGCACGGAAGCCATCATCCGGCTTGGATCGGAGGAGCAGAAGCAGAAGTGGCTCCCCGGCATCCCCAAGGGCGAGACCGTCTCGGGCGCCGCCATCAGCGAAGCGGGCGCAGGCAGCGACGTCACCGCCGCGAGCGCGACGGCCCAGAAGCAGGGGGACCACTACGTCGTGAACGGCGCCAAGATGTGGATCACGAACGGCGAGCGCGCGAACTACTTCATCACGCTCGTCCAGACGGATCCCAAGAATCCGAAGCCACACGCGCGCTTCTCGCTGCTCGTCATCGACCGGAACACGCCCGGCTTCAAATCGACCAAGATCCACGGCAAGCTCGGCGTCCGCGCGAGCGACACGTCGGAACTCCAGTTCAACGACTGCAAGGTCCCCGTCGCCAACCTGCTGGGTGAAGAGGGCAAGGGCTTCTATTACGTCATGGAGTTCTTCAACAACACACGCATCGGCGTGGCAGCGCAAGGCGTCGGCATCGCGCAGGGCGCACTCAACGTCGCCACGCAGTACGCGATGCAGCGCGAGGCCTTCGGTGCCCCCATCGCGAACCTGCAAGCGATCCAGTTCAAGCTGGCGGAGATGGCCACGCGCGCCGAATCCGCACGGCTCCTCATGTACAAGGCAGCCTGGTTGAACGACCAAGGCAAGCCCAGCGCGCAGGCCAGCAGCATGGCAAAGTGGTGGAGCGGCCGCTGCGCCTGCGAGAACGCTGACGAGTGCGTCCAGATCCTAGGCGGCATGGGCTACGTGGACGAGATGCCCGCCGAGAAGTTCTACCGCGACGCAAAGATCTGCGAGATCTACGAGGGCACGAAGGAAGTGCACAAGCTGATCATCGCGCGGAGTCTGCTCGGACGGATCAAGGGCTGAGCCCCCAGGCACGCAGCCAAGGAAACGGCGCGGGCTACTTACCCCCCTGCGTCCAGAAGCGTGGGCATGCACGAGTTCCACAACGTGGGCAAGGCCGACGCCGCGATTCGTCTTACGGCCCTCATCCGCGATGACGCGGTGTACGCGCTGTGGGACATCGACACGACGCGGCCTCGCGGGCAGAAGTGGGGCGGGCACCATGGCGACCGTCGGATGCACTTCGAGTGATCGGGACTTCGTAACCACCCCACCCGATGCGAAGTACTTACTGTAATTGACCGCATTACTGTCTTGAATAGTAACTTCAGTATGGTTGCGTCAGCATGCGACGAGATAGCACACCCAGTACAAGCTCGAATGCTGGCACCACGCAGGTCCAATATTTTCACGAGTATTTCCGGGCGAAACGATCATGACTTCCGCGCCGGTCCGCACATGAGTGGGCCAATCCGGTCCGTATTGGGCGTATCGCGCTTGTCTCCGAAGCCAGTGAGTTAACCTACTAATCACTACTGTGATTCGAGAAGCGTTAAAACACGGTACGTGGATGCGCCGCTAGAGGTGGTCTCAAATTGAATAAGGTCCGAATGGTAGCGACCGTGCTGGTGGTGCTGGTCACGGGGGTCTTCGTCCTCCAAGTGGCCAGCGCGGCGGGGCATCCCAACTTCCCCGCCGTCTCCAGCCAGATCGCTTGGATGCAGCAGAATGGCGCGAAGTTCGACCAATGGGTGAAGGGCAAGGTCGTATTCTGGGGGAACACGAGCACCGAGCCGGTGCGCGGGTACCACCCCAACGCTACGGCGCAGTGCGTGATCTGCCACGCTGAAGGGGCAGCCACGACGACGGGCACCGTGCCCCTCTACCCGCAGGACACGCAACCCACGGGCTCGTGCGGCGGGCGCGTCTGCCACACGGACCGCATCGTGAACTTCAACAGCGCCAACTACATGGCGCCCGTCAAGAACGGCACTCAGTCCGACTACGGCTGCGGCACGGCGTGCCACGGCTGGCTGAAGACCGTGGACCAGGACGGGTTCCCCAACGCGGTGGGCGCGAACTCGACGTACACGGGGAGCATCAGCCCCCTCGCCCTCCTGAACTACACGAAGGACTTGAACGGGAACGGGCGCTCCCACAAGACGATCTACGAGCAGTACGGCTGCCGCGGCTTCTGCCACG
>JBAZZN010000382.1:0-2652 GCA_041658815.1 Thermoplasmatota archaeon | reverse complement strand
CGTGACGCCCCAGGACCAACCCCGGCGACACACGCCGCCTTAAGCGCCCGCAGGCCCCCCGTTCGTCAGGTGTTGCCGGTGCCGCTGCCGCGGGGCCTCGCCCTCTCTCTCTTGGCCATCAGCATGGTGGTGAGCTTGCTTCCGAGCGCGACCGCGGAGCTCACCGTCGGAGGTCTCCTAGTCGGGAGCGGCACCGTGTACACGTTCACCGCGTACGAGTCTGGCTTCGGCGCGAGCGGGGCGGGCTTCACACACACGGAAGTGTGCACGGACTGCCTCATCCAATTCACGCTGACCATCGACCAGCCCGGCTTCGTGCTCGCGCAGACCGGCGCGATGGTGCCCCTCGTCCCTGGCAGCTACGAACTGCGCGACTTCGTGGGGTACTTCTCGTACACGATGAACGCGCCGCACGACTTCACCATCGTGCTCGCCGGGATGGGCGAGGTCAACCGGGTGGGATAGAAGGGCCCATAGGGGGGTGTCACGAGCTGAATATTCCTAGTTCGTTGGAGTCTTGGCGTCTTGGGTTCTTGGCGTGACGCACGCTTCCCACACGCCAAGGCACAAAGAACCCAAGAATCCAAACTTCTGGTGCGGGGATACTTTCGCCCTCGCGTCATACACCTTCATGTCTCCGCGCGTGCGCTCTCTATCCCATGGATGAGAGTCCGTTGCCGCTCCTCGTGGACGAGCTGTTCGACGTGGAGGACGCGATCCGTGAGCTTGAGCGCCGGAAGGAAAAGCTCCGCGCGGGGATCCTCGACGAGCTCCGCCGCACGGCGTTGGGCGGCATCGAGTCGCGCCGCGGCTCGGTCGCGCTGCAGGCGTACTCGTCGTTCAAGGGGCTTCGCGCATCCCAAGTGCTCCCCTTCGTCATGGAGCGCGGCTGGACGGACGACGCGCTCTTCGTGAACGGCCGAGGCATCCACAAGCTGGCGAGCCCGTTCCCCGCGGTCATGGACGTGCTTCGCTCGTCCGGCGATGAGCATCACCACGAGGGCATCGTGATGCGGCTCAGGCGCTGATCACAGGAACTCGACGCCCACCGGCATCTTCCCGATGCGTTGCTGGAACGCCTTGGGCCAGTTGGCGGGGTCCATCCCTTTCTGCGAGAGGAAAGCCACCGTCCATCTCTCAAGCCCGATGCCCGAGCAGCCGCTCCAGAGGTCGGCCTTCTGCCCCTTGATGTTGAACGCGTCCGTGTACTTCTTGCCCACGATGCTGAGGTTCTGGAACTCGAGCCATTCGCTATCTTCTCGGGTGCCCCGGTAGGGCAACCACGCCTCGAAGTCGAGCGTGCCCGTCTCCGGCGCGTCCGCGAGGGTCTTTTCTTTGCGTTTCTCGCCCTCGGCCGCCGCTGCGTCACCCATTCCGCTGTGGCTCATGTAGAACGGCGTGACGCTCGCGATGCGCCACTCGAGTTCAAGCACGTCGTTGAACACGTATGTGTAGCGTTCGAGCAGCTTGTGGCGCAGGTCGATGAGCTGCTCGCGCGTGCCGACGTACACTGGCTCGATGCGGTGGAACTCGTCCACGCGCTCGATGCCGTGGCGACCGCCGCTCTCGTACCGGTTGCTGATCGCGGTGCGGTCGTACACACGGATGGGGAGGCTGCTATCGGCGACGGTCTTGCCGCCTAAGCTCCAGTACACGTTCTCGCACTGCGCGTAGCAGATGCCAGCGATGGGTGCGTTGAGGTTCTTCAACAGCTCTTCTTCAGGCACCTTGCGCGTGATCTTCATGAGGTCCCGATATCGTTCCCACGCGGCGACGTCGCGCGTCTTGGGCTCCGAGACGTAGTAGATCTCGTTGGGCACGCCGTGCGCGTGTCCCGTCTTGATCCACGTTTCGAGGCTCACGTGGTGCGGGAGGATGACCTCGTCGAAGCCGAGGGGCTTGAGGATGTCCTCGACGGCGATGCGCTCCATCGTGCGAAGGAGGTGCGCGGCTTGCGCGCGGAAGAACCACTTGCCCTTCGTGGGGCCCTGCTTTAGCCACTCCTTCTCGAGCATGACCTCGCTGGGGTCCTTGTTCCACGCTTCCTTGTGGCGTGGCGACGCGTAGAGTTGGTGGTGCAGCTCGCCCTTGCCCTCGTAGTACTGGTGCTCCACCTTCTCGCGCACGAGGTTGATCATGCGGTCCACGGAGTTGTTGCCGAGGAATTCTTCGCTCACGTCCTCCAGCTCCATCGTGACCATTGGGCCGTCGAACTTGAGCGTCTTCGCGTAGGGGATCGTGAATGGCGTCTTCGCGGGGCGCTCCACGTCGAAGGTCACTTCGTACGTTTCGATGCGCGCGTCACGCACGCCGATGCGGTGCTTCTTGCCGAGCTTCTCAGCGAGCCCCTTGCGCAGGCGGAGCATCGCTTCGTGCGCGCGGAGCCTGCCGCGCGTGGCCAACTCGAAGGTCACGTCCTTGCCCTCGGCGCTCCACTGGACGACAGTACCACCGTCACCTTGGGGAGATTGTTTGAGGAAGCCCTCGTTGGCCTCCTTGAAGTAGGACGCGATGTCCTCGGTGGCGCTTTGGGCTTCGGCGGAGAGCACGAAGCGCCCCTCCAAGTCGAACTCCATGGCGAGCGCAACTTGTGGGCGGGGCATAAAGGCTTCAGAGCGAGCGGGCGATGCGCGCTGCCTTCTCGGCCGCGCT
>JBAZZN010000381.1:0-2653 GCA_041658815.1 Thermoplasmatota archaeon | reverse complement strand
CGCGAAGCCAGCCGCTACGGCCGCTTCCCCCGCGCCGAAGCCGGAGCCAGAGAAGAAGCGCCAGCGCTCGCTCACTGACTTCTAGGTTCGAGTCCTGCTCCACAAGCGTTCAACGACACTTGCACACCGAGTGACTCGTGCGTTCGCACCCCTTTGTCGGCGCTCTGTTCCTGTTGGCGGCCGCGGGGTTCTTCGTCCTCGGCGCGACTGCGCACAGCGCACCAGCGATCATTCGGCGATTGCCGATCCCTCCTGAGGTCACAATGCCGTTCATCCTATGGCAGTTGGCCACGTGGGCCGCGCTCTTTGGCGTCTTCTTCCTTCGCGCGCGGACGCGTGGACGCGGGCGGTTCGGCGGGGGCCCGCGGCCCGTATTGCGCGCTTGAGTCGCAGCGAGCCGTCAGCATTCTCGCCTTATCGCCAGTCCAGCATCGGTCCGACTGACTCGGCGCTCTCGTGCGGCAACGTCGGCAGCACGAGTTGCGAGCCGTCCAGCGTGACGATGGCGGCTTCGCCTGGCTTCACGAGTTCCCAGTCGGTCACGCGGGCACCGCGCACTTCGAGCACGAGGGTGTGCCCCGCGGCGAAGGTGTGGTCCGTCGTGAGGAATGGCATGTCCATGGTGACGACCTCGCCGGGCATGACCGGCTCGTACTTGTCGTGCCCGTGCCGGTGCGCGAGGTTCGCCATGCCGAAGGTGACGAGCACGCTCCCGTCGGGGCCCTTGTCGTACAGGTAGGCGGCGAGGTATCCGTTCTCGGCGCCTTGCAGCGTGGCCTTGAGCGCGATGCTGGCAGGGCCCACGAGTTCCAGGGGCGAGTCGATCTTCTTTTCCTGGTGCAAAAGCGTGGGGACCGGCGCCGCGAGGGGGAGCTGTGCCGACGCGCCGGCGCTATCGAGGCCCAAGGTGCCCTTGATATCGAGCACGCGAGTGGGCGTCGCGGTCGCGGTTGGCCAATCATCCAGCGCGCGCACGGTGCCGTCGTTCCCAAGTACCTGCGCGCTCTTCACTTTCTCGAAGCCCATTGGCTTGCCCTTCACGTACTGGTCCATCCACGCGAGGAAGAGCGTCTCTTGATCCGCGCGCGGTGGGTGCTGGTGGATCCAGTGGCCGAACAAGCCTAGGTGGGGCGAGGTCAATCCGTTGAAGAAGTAAGTGCCCACGACGTCCTTCACGTTCACGTCTTCGTAGCCGTGCGTGTAAAGGACCGCGGCTTTCACGTCCTTCACGCGGGCACTGAAGTTGCGTTCCTTGTAGAAGTCGTCGTACACGGCACGCGGGTCGTTCGCCCGCGCCGTGAGGGTGGGGTCGCAGATGCCGCTGGGGATCTGCTGCGCGCTCGCGATGGGGTCGTTGGGGCTGAGCGAACCAGTCTCGGCAGTGAGGAGTTGGTACGAGACGGGACTAAGCATGTCCTCGCCGTTGGGAACGCCGCCAAAGTGCCAGTCGTAGTAAGTGTCGATGACTGGCGCGACGATGATGATGGCCTTGAGCGCATCGGGTGCTTGCACTGCGGCTTCTGTGGGCGTGGTCCCGACGTAGCTTTGCCCGTAGAAACCGACGTTGCCATCGCTCCAGTCCTGCTTGGCGGCCCAATCCACGAGCTCCTTCTGGTCCTTCTGCTCGTTGACGCTCCAGACCTCCACGCATCCGCCGGAGCGAGCGAAGCCGCGCACGTCCGCCGTGAGGATGGCGTAGCCGCGAGGGGCCCAGTCGTTCACCATGTCCTTCTCGTAGATCGTGCCGAGCACGTGGTACGGGCTCGATATGATGATCGTTGGGACCTTCTCGGTCGTCTCGGGGCGCGTGAGTTGCGCGTGCAGCTTCGTCCCGTCGAAGCTCGTGATCGTTAGGTCCTGCGTCTTCGTGGTCTTCATCGTCGCCATGCTCAACTTCGAGAGGTCGAGTTGCGCGGCAGGACCCTCGAGGGGCGCGGCCACGAGGTCGATCGTGACGAGGCTGGCTATCTGCGTGGCGGGCTCGTCCAGCGGCGTCGCAGCGGCGACGGTCCCGGGGAGCACGCTGATCTTCCACTTCGCGCCGGGTGGGTCCACGGCGGTCATGCCGATGCAGCTGAAGTCGCCAGTGCGTGGGGTGTTCCATGACGTCACGTGGGGCGGGTTGCAGCGGCGCCGACCGGTCTCCGCGTTGGCCATCGTGACGGTGAGTCCAGCGTCCTTGGCGACGTGACCCGTCGCGCGGACCAGGGTCGCGCCCGGGGGAAGTGTCACGTTGGTGACGAAGGGGAGTTTCACGTCCTTGAACGACAAACGAGCGCCGTTCTCCAGCGCTTCCAACACACCTCCTGCTGGGACCTCGATCTTCGTGAGGTCGGGAGGCATGAGGGACGCGCTCTTGAGCTCCCCGGCGTTCAGGCAGCCTGCGAGCAGGGAGACGGCGACGGCGACAAGGAGGAACGTGCGCATGCCCGGCGAGTCTGCCAAGGGTGCCTTCAACCTTGTTGCGGCCCCCTGTGCCCGCGTGGGCCATGGTCGGGGATCCAGACATAGGTAATATGCGTCCTTGGCAACGATGTGCCTCCATGCCCCAACCCGGGCTCCTCTTGGGGAGCTTGCTTGGGCTCGTCGCGTCCGCGAGCTTCACGTTCGTCGCAACGAGGCTGGGCCGACGCGAGGGCGGCAAATCAAACGA
>JBAZZN010000380.1:0-2658 GCA_041658815.1 Thermoplasmatota archaeon | reverse complement strand
AGGCGAAGCACCTCGTCGGCCACGAACTCCACGAGGTTCTCCGCCGTGGTTGCCTCGATGGGCAATAGCTCCGCGTCCACGCGCGGGATGACGTAGCGCTTCGGCCCGATGGCGAACTCGACCTCGCCCGAGCGCTGTGTGACTTGGAAGTGCGGGCTCTTGGCTTGCACGAGCACATGATGGTCAAGCCGGTCGGCCACGCCACGCAGCGCGCGCTTCACGTCACCAAAGTCCAGGATGAAGCCAGTCGCCGGGTCGATCTCGCCGTGCACTTCCGCGTGGAGCGCGTACGTGTGCCCATGCAGCTGGCCGCACTTGGGGTGATGCGGGATCACGTGCGCGGCATCGAACCGGATGCCTGAGCGCCAGCCGTCAACACGGATGGAGGGCATGGGCGAGCGACGGAGGTGATGTGTGATGAAGATTCCCTGTGCCTCCAACTGACACCAGAGGCGTCGGAATCAACTTCGAAGCCTTCAAGAGCGCCCACCCGCGCTCGTTGCTCGGGATGCACATGCGAGTCATGACCACGGTGGTCCTTCTGGCGCTCGTCGCTTCCAGCGCGGGCTGCATCGCGAACATGCCTGATCTCAAGGAGAAGCTCGGCTACGCCGCGGTGCCGCCGGCGCCACCAACCTACTTGGCGCCGATCGTGAAGGCACAAGTGAACAGCACGACTGGCGTCGTGGGCTCGCCGCTTCGCTTCTCGGCCGAAGGCACCCGCGATCCCCAAGGCCTGCCGCTCGAGTACTCGTGGTCCTTCGGCGACGGGGGCTCCGCGCTTGGCGCGATCGTCACGCACAGCTATCAGAAGGCTGGCGAGTACGCCGTGCACCTCTTCGTCACGAATTCGGGCGAGGCAAGCGACCAAGCGCTCGTCACCGTGCAGGTCGTGCAGGGAAAGCACGCCCCCGTCGCTGCCTTCGTGGCGACGCCCGGGAATGCCGGCGACAAGCTCACGTTCGACGCGTCGCCCTCCAGCGACCTCGATGGGGACGCGCTCACTTACCAGTGGGACTTCGGCGACGGCTCGACGAGCCTCGACCAGAAGCCGTCGCACGCGTATGCCGCGCCCGGCATGTACGCCGTGAAGCTCCGCGTGACCGACACCGGGGGCCTCTCCGGTGACTCCACGAGGTCACTGGGCATCGGCGGCGTGCTCGTGCACAAGACGGGGCGCCTCGACTTGACCACGAGCGATTCTGACGCGTACACGATGAATGTGCCCGACGGCGCCACGAGTCTCATCGGCGTCCTCACGTTCGACCGCGGCGCCGCCGGCAGCAACAACCTCACCCTCGTCATCAAGGACGCCAGCGGCAAGCAGGTCATCGCCGTGTCGCCAAGCTCATCCACCCCACCCGACCCGATGCCAGGGGCGACGAGCATCCGCGTGGCGCTGGGCCCGGACGCGCTCAAGAACGCGGCGCCTGGAACGTGGACGGCACAAGTCGTGCGCGGCTCGACCGTCGCCGGCACGGACTACACGCTCGACGTCACGGAAGGCTTCTAGTACCGGTCCCCGCATCGCTTCGGCATGGCGAAGTCCAAGAAGTCGATCGATGACTTGGATGCGGAACTGGCGGCACTCGAAGCGGAGCTTGCGGCGCTCGAAGGCAAGCCCAAGGGTGCACCGCCAGTCGCCAAGCGCGGGCTCGCGTTTGGCAAGAAGAAGGAAGTGCCCCCTGCCCAAGCGCCTCCCGCTCCCGCGCCACCGCCCGTTGGCGACTTGTCGCTCTGGCGCCGCGACGGCGACGCGTGGGTCCGCACGGTGCCCGGCCACGGCCCGATCGTGCGCCGCGTGCTCGACGAGCAAGGCAACGTCATCCGCGAGGAGAGTGTCACTCGAAGCGAGTTGGAGGGCGTGAGCGAGGTCAAGGCCGAGCGCGGAGTAGGCAGACTCTTGGGGAGACTCAAGAAATGAAGTTCGATCGGCCGCGCGGCACACGCGACTTTCGCCCCGAGGAGATGCAGAAACGCCGCTGGCTCGAGGGCGTCTTCCGCGAGGCTTTCCGATGCTTCGGCTACCGCGAGATCGCGACGCCCACATTCGAGAGCACGGACCTCTTCGCCGCGAAGAGCGGCCCCAACGTCGTGAACGAGATCTACACGTTCAAGGACAAGGGAGACCGCGATATCTGTCTTCGGCCTGAGTTGACCGCGCCAGTCATCCGCTTCTACGTGAACGAGCTGACGCACGAGCCCAAGCCGCTGAAGCTGTTCTACTACGGGTCCTGCTTCCGCTACGAGGAGCCGCAGGAAGGTCGTTACCGCGAGTTCTGGCAGTTCGGCCTCGAGCTCATCGGCCCCTCAGGACCGCAAGCCGACGCCGAAGTGATATCGGTAGCCGTCGCCGCGCTAAAGGCCGCAGGCCTCCGGAATTTCGTCCTTCACGTGGGTCACATCGGCGTGCTGCGCGCGCTCATGGGTGCCTTCGAGGCGCCCGCCGAGAAGAAGGCCGAGATATACCGCCGCATCGACAAGGACGACGCGACGCTTCCCGACTTGCTCGACGAGTTGGGCGTACGGCCGCAGCTTGCCGGTGCCATCGTCCAGATCGCTGGGCACCGCCGCACGCTGAAGGCAAGCGACGAACAAGCGCTGATGACCTACTTCCAGCAGGCGAGTGACGCCGTCGCGAGCGTGCGCACTGAAGAC
>JBAZZN010000379.1:0-2676 GCA_041658815.1 Thermoplasmatota archaeon | reverse complement strand
GTACGCTGCGACGACGCGGCCGTTCTCCGGCGTGACCGCACCCGTCGCGGAGTACTCGCATTCCGAGGGGTGCTCCGTCACTGGCGGCTACGTGTACCGCGGCGCCGCGTTCCCCGAGCTGGACGGCACGTACTTGTTCGCCGACTACTGCTCGGGCAACGTGTGGGGCCTGCGGAACGAAGCGCGTGGCTGGAACACGACACATCTGCTGGACTCGGGACTCGCGGTCTCCTCCTTCGGAGAGGACGAAGCGGGCGAGTTGTACGTGGTGGACCACAACGGGGCCGTGTATCGCGTGGAACGCGCGTGACCTAACAATCGATGCGGAGGCGCGCCGGTCCCGGCGGGGCGTCGCTGCCCGCGAAGCGCGCGGGCGTTCCCGCTTGCAGCGTGAACGATCGCTCGTCGAGCGCGCGGCACGCGCCGCCGCCCCCGCCGGAGAGGTCCACGCTCCACGAGAGGCGCATGGTGGGCGTGCCGTTCTCCACGAGCGGCGCGTCCGGCACGAGGTAATGCACGAATGACTCGGCGTCGCCGGACTCCCGCACGAATGTCACGCTCGACTCGATGCGCGCGCCGCCGCGGCCTTGCACCTCGAGCACCGTGCCGTCCACGAGCAAACGCAGCGCGGCGTCACCCTCGGCGACATGGAGGCTCTCGCGGAGGCGCCGCAGCATGTCGCTGGCACCCTCGTCATCGCTCGTGAGGAACGGCAAACGGAGCGTGTAATCGGCCCCGTCCGCGGGTGATATCTGGAGTGCCCACGACTGGTGCGCGAGCGAGCCTGCGCCGCTCGACAACAGGATGAGGATCGAAGATGCGACCGCTGCTGCACCGTGCGCGACGCCAGCACCGACCCTCAGACGCGGTGGCGCCAGGAGTGCGACGCGTGGCCACGCGACGCCGGCGAGCGCGAAACCTGCGCCGCGGGTCTGAGGAAGAAGCGCGAGGACGCTCGCAATGCTGGCGAGGACGACGGCCAGGCGCCAGTCGCGAACGAGCCGAGCGGCGAGAAGAGCGCCGGCAGCCGCGATGGTGACGATGAGGACGGCGAGCGCGGCCGCCGCAGTGCCGCGCGGCGGCCCCGCGAGTAGGACTGGGAAGGAGAGGACGATGCCCGCCCAGACGAGCAGTATGGAAGGGACCGCGAGCCCCCACGCCCATGTGCGCTCTCGCACGTCCGGTCCCCCCGCGCGTGCATTGAGCAACGCGACTATGGCTGCGGCAGGCACGAGGAGGAAGAGGGGCGCGAAGAAGAGGATGGACGACATCGGCTTAGAGCTGCGTCATCTTCGTGATGGTGATGTCACGCGTCGGCTTGTCGCCAGAGCTCGTCGCGGTCTTCGCGATCGCCTGCACGACGGCCTGTCCCTCGCGCACGATGCCGAAGACGGCGTAGTTCTTGTCGAGCCCGGCCTGGGGCCCGTGGCAGATGTAGAACTGGCTCGTGGCCGAGTTCGGGTCGCTCGTTCGCGCCATGCAAAGCGCGCCGTCCCAGTGCTTGAGCGTGGGGTAGTTGATCTCGAGCTTGATGGGGGAGCGGCTCTTCTTCTGGCGCATGTTGCTGTCCATGCCGCCGCCTTGGATCATGAACCCCTTGATGACGCGGTGGAAAATGAGGCCATCATAGAAGTTGGACTTCACGTACTCAAGGAAGTTCTGCGTGGAGATGGGCGCCTCGTTCTGGAAGAGCTCGACCACGATGTCGCCGCTGGACGTGCTGATCTTCACGCGAGGGTTCGACGGGTTCGGAGCGGGTTCGCCGGCCATGGGCGCGGCACGGCGCCTTTTGTGGATGAGCGTTGCGGGGAGTGTCGGCCCCGGGGCACAACTCCTCCCTTGGAATCGAGGCACAGGTGCGCGCGTGTGAACCACGCCAAGACGCAAAGAACCCAAGAAACCAAGCCGACTGTCAGGTCGCCCGGCGTCTTGGCTTCTTGGAGTCGTGGCGTTGCCGGCAAGCCATTCCAGCACAAACGTCCTGAACAGGATGGAAAGGATGCACAGGACGAACAGGCTGCTGGATCCGGGAATCGGCTGGACCTTGGTCACATCGCATCCGGTGCGACGATGCCCAGCAAGCCCAGCGCATTCGCGAGGGTCTGCTTTGTCGCGGCGACAAGCGCGACGCGCGACGCCTTCGTGTGCGCATCGCTCGCGATGAGCACGGGACAATCGCGATAGAACTGGTTGAACGCGTTGGCCAACTCGCCGGCGTATGCGGCGACGACGTGTATGCGCAGGTCGTCTGCGGCTTGCTTCACGACGCCAGGCAAGCGCGCGATGGCCTTGACGAGCGCGAACTCGGATGCGTGCGAGAAGCTGGGGTGCGATGCGGCCCTGATGCCCTCGGCCTCCGCCTTCCGAAGGATGCTCGACGCACGGGCGTGACTGTACTGGATGTATGGCGCACTGTCGCCCTCGAAGTTGAGCGCGTCCTCCCACCGGAACGTGATGCTCTTCTCGGCTTGGACGCTCGCTATGTTGTAGCGCAGCGCGCCGATCCCGACGAGCTCGGCGATCTTGTCCATCTCGTCGGGAGGCATCTCGCCAGCGCGGCGCTTCTCGACCTCTTCGCGTGCCCGCGCGACGGCCTCGTCCATCAGGTCATCGATGAAGACGACGCGGTTGCGTCGCGTGCTCATCTTGCCCTCGGGCAGGCTCACGAATGAGATC
>JBAZZN010000378.1:0-2683 GCA_041658815.1 Thermoplasmatota archaeon | reverse complement strand
CGTGTCCTTGACCTGTGCTTCGACCTCGCTCGTGCTAACGCCTCCCGACACGAGGAACGTCCAGGTGACCGGGCCACTGGACGATGACATGGCGCTGTGGTCTGATGAGTACGCGAGGCCAAGCGCGCGCGTCGCGCTCTGCGGGACCGCCACGGTGACCTCGTTGTCGTACAAGAAGTCCGCGACGATCGTCGCGCCGCCCAGTGGATCGGTCGGGTTCTTTGCGTCCCGAGGAAGCGTTGTCTCAACGTGGGCGAGGCGCTGGGGGCTCGTGTACACGATGATGGTGGCGTCCACGCCGGAGTCGTTCACCAGCGCCGTCGCAATGATCCTGACGGCCGGCTTGCCCTTGAACGTCGTCGGCTCGAAGCTCTTCACGCTCACGTCCTTGTCGAGGCCCGTGAGCGTCTCGGCCGGGTGGCTGAAGGCGCTGAGGGGGCTTTGTTCGGGGGAGGGCGCAAAGCTCGAACTGCTGGACGCGTTCGACGGCGGGAAGACGTAAGCCGTGCCGTTCGCCAGGTACAAGCTGCCTTCCTTGGTCGTGTAGATGGTGATGCCGTTCTTCAGGAACTGTGAGGCACTCTCGGCCTCGCCACCGGCACCAGCCGCGCCGCCAAGTGCGCTCGCGTCCCCCTTTACTTCGAGGAACGCCGAGCCAGTCACGTTGTCGAAAAGGCCAGTGAGGATCATCAGCTCCTTGCTGCCCGACTTCATCGTCATGGACATGCCGTACTTCTCGGGAAGCTTCTCGCCAGCGTTGCGGAGGAGAACAAGCGCGTCCGCGTTCGACATCTTGGACGTGTCGAGTGGCGTCGAACTCGTCGTGTTCCCTCCGCCGCCCGTGTTACTCGCGCATCCCGCAAGGACGAGCGTAAGGACGACCATCGAAAGCAGCAGCGCGCGGGCCATGCCCCGCAAAAGCCGGCTGAGAAGCTTGAACCTTGCCGCAAGTCAAGCGCCGGAGACACCAAGCGCAAGGGTGAAGCCCGTCACCAGGACGGCAAGCCCGATCAGCACGCAAAGCAAGGCATAGGCCGGAACGAGCCACGCGCCCACGAAGAGCAGCACGGGCAAGATCAGGAAGAGGATCGCGAACGTGACAGGGCCGCGTTCCATCGCGCCGGCCATGCTGGCTCGCAAGCAAGAACGTTGGCATTCCAAAAGCATCTTTATTACAGAATCGCACAGTCGCTGACCCATGACGGACCTCCTGTGGATGCCCGCCTCCGACGGGCGAGGGGACCGCAGCGCGAACCCCAACTACATCAGGAGCTTCGACGCCAAGGTCCAGAAGGTCATGGATGGGTGGGCACTCCTCGACCGCACCGCGTTCTACGCGGAAGGCGGCGGCCAACCCAGCGACATCGGCACGCTCACGTGGGACGGCGGGCAAGCCAAGGTCACGTCCGTCACCAAGAAGGGCGCCGTGAAGCACACGCTCGAAGGCGACCTCCCGCCCGCCGGTGCGACCGTGCACGGCGACATCGACTGGGACCACCGCCTCAAGCACATGCGGATGCACACCAGCCAGCACCTGCTCTCGGGAGTCGTGTGGAAGCTCCGCAAGGGACGAACAGCCGGCAACCAGATCCATGCGGACCGCTCGCGCGTCGATTTCGAGCCAGTCAAGTTCGAGGCCTCGGACCTCCGCGACATCGAGAACGAAGTCAACCGCCTGCTCGCCGCCAACTTGCCCATCCTCGTGTACGAACAGGACCGCACCGTGCTCGAGGAGCGCCTCGCCCAAACGGGCGGCGGCGACCGCAGCCTCCTGGGCATCGTGCCACAAAGCGTGAAGCGGCTCCGCATCGTCGAGATCGCAGACCCCGAAGACACCATCCCAACATATGGGCGCACCATCGACATGTGCCCATGCGCCGGCACGCACGTCGCGCGCACCAACGAGATCGGCATGATGGAGATCATCGGCCGGGAAACGAAGGGCACGAACCGCGAGCGGGTTGAGTACGTACTCAAGCAGTGACCCAGTTAATTCGGGACCTTTCCCCCGTGGGGGACCTTCAGCCCATAGGGGGGCCTTGGGGGCACGCGGGACCTTGGGGACCCTCTGCTGGGCCCCGAGGAATCGCGACCCCTTCGCGGGAACCGAATCAGTACGCTCAAGAAGAGGAACACCGCGTGCACGCCCCGGATGCACCCATGACGGGAGACGCTCGAGCCATATGCCCCCAATGCGGGGCGCCCCTCTTCGCACGCACGCACGGCGACTTGACCTGCGTGCAGCACGGCCACTGGATCCCCCACGAAGTCGTTGACTCGACCTTCGGTGCGGGCGCCGCGGATAACGTCCGTCGTCTCACCTCGCACGCGCGCCTCACGCCCCGAAAGTGTCCTGACGATCGCTACGAGATGTCGTTCCTCCAGAACGATACTGGCAGCGTGCAAGCTGACGCGTGCGCCCGCTGCGGCGGCGTGTGGATGCCACTCCCGATCGTGGAGCAAGCAATGCAGACTGGCCCCATGCCCGCCGGAACGACGCAGGCTGAAGCGCGTTCACTCTTCGCGCTTGGCGCGGTCAGGGCGCTCGTGGCCGGGCCAGCGAGCGCGCACGTCAGGCGTTGACGTTTCAATAGAGAAGAGAGAAGCGGGCGCGGCGCTCGCTCTTGCGCTCGCCGGCCCGCGTTGCGTCATCGATGCTCGATCAGCCGACGACGAGCGTCAG
>JBAZZN010000377.1:0-2700 GCA_041658815.1 Thermoplasmatota archaeon | reverse complement strand
CGCTGCCTCACGAGTAGGACCACGAGGAGTCGTTGTCACTCGCGGCGCGCGTCAAGTGATCGAGCACCGTGCCCAACGCGTCGGGCTTCAGGGGCTTGCCCAAGTAGTCCTCCGCGCCCTGCGAAACGGCCAGAAGGACGGCCTCATGCTGGGGTGGGAGCGCGGTCGTTACGATGACGTGCGCATGTGGATTGATAGCCAGCGTCGCCCTCGTCAACTCGACGCCGCTCGTGTCCGGCATCATGAGGTCAAGGAACACGACCTCGGGGCGCGTCTCCCCCATGAGCTTGAGCGCGGCTTCGCTCGTCGTCGCCGTGGTGATGTTCGTGTATCCCCTGGCCTTGAGGAGGTCCCGGAGGAGCGCGAGGATTGCGGGACTATCATCGACCAGGAGGATGGGTGTTTGTTTGGAAATGCGAGCGTCCGTAGGCGATCCTTCCCATGACCAGTGGGGCCTCTGAAGGGAAAAGGCTCCGTCTGCTTGGAAGCTCGCTATCGTCTCCGCTCGCTGCGGTCCACCACGATCTCACCCATCTTGATGACGCGCCACGCGATGTTCACCCCGACGCGGTAAGGCAAGTGCCGGTACGTGGGTGCGTCGAGGACCACGAGGTCTGCGGCCATGTCCTCCTCGATCGTGCCGCGGTCGTCGCGCCCCACGGCGGCTGCGGCGTTCACCGTGCTCGCCACGAGCGCCTCCGCGGGCGTCATGCGCATGCCCAAGCAAGCAAGCGACATCACGAACGGCATGCTTTCGGTGTAGCAGTTCGGGTTGCAGTCCGTCGCGAGAGCCACGAGCGCGTTCGCATCGATGAGCGCGCGGGCGTCCGAGTAGGGCGCTCCGAGATTCAGCGCGGTCGCTGGCAACAGGACCGCCGCCACGTCGGCTTCGGACAATGCGCGGCGCTCCTCGTGCCCCGCGTGGAGCAAGTGGTCCGCGCTCACCGCGCGAAGTTCTGCGGCGAGCATCGAGCCACCGCTTCGCGCAAGCTCGTCCGCATGCACCTTCACGCGCATGCCCTCCTGCGCGCCAGCTTCAAGCACGAGGCGCGAGTCGTCCACGTCAAAGACGCCTTGCTCGCAGAACACGTCGATGAACTCGGCGCGCTCCGCGAACTCCGGCACCATGACCTCGGCCACATGCCGCGCGTACTCCTTCGCGCTCTCGAACTCTGGCGGCACCGCGTGCGCGGCCATGAAGGTCGGCACTATGTCCATCGGGTGCCGGTCCTGCGCCATCTCCATGACGTCGAAGAGCTTTCTCTCCGTCTCGAGGTCAAGCCCATAACCGGTCTTCACTTCCACGGTGGTCGTGCCGTGCTCCATCATTCGGGAGAGACGACCAAGGAACTGCTTGAGCAGCTCTGCCTTCGTGGCAGCCCTCGTCAAACGCACAGTCTGGAGGATGCCGCCGCCAGCCGCAAGGATATCAGCGTACGTGGCGCCCTTGATCTTCATCTCGAACTCGTCCACGCGGTCGCCAGCGAAGACCGCGTGCGTGTGCGCGTCCACGAAGCCCGGCACGACACTGCGGCCGCCCACGTTCATGCGCACGGCATCCGTGGGCGCCTCGCGCAGTAGCTTGTCGCTGTTCCCCACCTCAATGATGGCGCCGTCCTCGATCAGGACCGCGGCGTCACGCATGATGCCAAGGTCGTTCATCTCGCGCTCGCCACGACGAGGCCCGCCCTCCAGCGTGACCAGCTCGCCGATATTGTGGATGAGCAAGACATCGGGTGTCAAGAGAAGCACTCCGTTGCGTCGGCTTTCCACGCCAAAAAACCAAGAAACAAAGAAACCAAACGCTTGGCTTCTTGGCTTCTTCGTGTCTTGGCGTGAAGATCGCGAGGCTCGTTCATGCTGGTGGCCGCCGCGAGGAAACCGCGTGCAGCACGGACCACGCCGCCGCTCGCGCCGTCCGGTTGTCGATATCAAGCGGCGGGCACGTCTCCACGACGTCCAGCGCAAGGATGGGGAAGCGGTGCGCGACCTCGGTGAGGTACTCGAAGAGCTGCGTCGTCGTGGGGCCGCCGGGAGTAGGCGCGCTCACGCCTGGCGCGGCGGTCTCGTCGAGCACGTCGATATCAAGCGAGACGTACAGCCCCTTGGCGCCTGCGGGCATCGTGGGGAATTCGAGCGCCTCGAACACATGCACGCCAGCGCGCTTGGCCCACTCGACGTACTTGGGCGAGTTCGCGAAGGGACGGATGCCGACCTCGGTGAGCCAATCCGCGGGAACGATCCCTTCGTCGATGAGGCGGCGGAAGCTCGTGCCTGAGTTCACGGTGGCGCTCTCGCGGACATCGAGATGCGCGTCGATGTTGAGGACCGCGACTGGGCCCAACGCTTCGCGGGTCGCCTTGACGAGTCCATGGGTGAGCGAGTGGTCGCCGCCAAGCGCGACGGGGAAAGCGCCGGTGGCGAGCGCGGCGCGCATCGCTTCCGCGGCCGTCTCTCCCGCGGCGCGCGGGTCGTCCGGCATGCGCGCGTTCCCGAGGTCGAGCCAGCGCAGCGCCGCGTGGGGCTTGAGCTTGCGCAGCTCGCCACGGATGCTATCGGGGCCAAAGCGCGCGCCCTTGCGGCCGATGACCGCGCCATCGTATGGCAAGCCGAAGAGCGCGACATCCGCCGGGGCCGAATCGACCATCTGTGTGCCCACAAGGACGTCGTTCGGGTCGCCTGGCGTCAAGCGCACGGGGA
>JBAZZN010000376.1:0-2738 GCA_041658815.1 Thermoplasmatota archaeon | reverse complement strand
CGCGGTAGCGTGTGGTGTTGTTGCCGTCAAGGACCTGCTCCTTGACGATGGCGAGCGCGGCGGCGCCAGAGAAGCCGAGGGGGGACGAGATGGGAGGCGTCGTGGGTGTGGTCACCGTCGGCATCGTGCTCGTCGCGATGGTCGTCACGGGTGTGCTGAACGGTGTGGTCGTCGGCGTGCTCGTGACCGGCTGGGGCGGCGGGAGCGAACAACCCGCGAACAGCATCGCGGCAAGGACGAGGACGGCGCGCCTCAAGCAAGGGCGATTGGGCGCCATCCATCTTGACCATTGCCGATGAATGCTCAGAGCGGACACCGGCGTGCGGCGATGCCCCACAAGCGAGCGCTTTTGAGCTTGGCGCACTCATGCAACGCACGATGTCCCAGGAGCCCCGACGCCAGCGGTCCGCCAGGAGGGACGAGGACATCACGCGGCTCGTCACGAAGTACGGCCAACCAGCAGAAATGTCGCTGGACGTGCCAATGCGGGATTGGGAGTTCAACCTCCTCCGTTACAGCAAGATGGACGGTCGCTATCGCGACGCGACCATCCTCATTCCGTACCAAGGCAAGCTCGTGTGCATCGTGAAGCACTCGTATCCCGAGGGCATCGCCCGCCCCCCAAGCGGCGGCGTCGTGCCAGGCGAGCCCATCGATGCAGCGGCCGAACGCGAAGCGCTCGAAGAGACGGGCCTGCACGTACGCATCACGCACTACCTCGTTCGCGCGGATTGCAACTTCACGTTGGGCACGCGGATCGAGCCCTCCCCGCACGCGCTCGCCGAGGCCAGCCGCCGAGGGAGGGGTGACGAGCTGATCTTCGACGCGCTCGCGCGCTTCGCTGCCAAGTCCCCCGCGAAGGCCAACGAGCCCGAGCACTGGGAAAGCCACGTCTTCTGGGCCCAGCCCACTGGTGGTGAGCTGGCACCTCGCGACGAGACCGAGATCAAGCAAGTCGTACTGCTGTCCCCAGACGAGTTGGAGACCAGGGTCCACGCGCTCATGCGCACGACGGACATCGGCGGCTTCACGTACCGCATCCTGCTGCAAGAGGCCGCACTCCAAGCCGCCCGCGAGCGGGGGCTCTTGCCCAAGCGGCCGGCGGATGGCGGCGGCCAGCGGCGCCCAGACCAATGACTTCCGCTCTCCCGTTCTTCACCACGGAGACACGGAGAACGGAGGACGACTGACGGCCGGGGGAGAGAGGAGAGACGGAGAGACAAGCTCCGTCTCTCTCCCAGCCTTTCGACCTCGTCCCATCTCCGGTCTCCGCGCCTCCGTGGTGAAAATGGTCGTACTATCACATCGATATGATGCTGTTGAGCGTGTCGAACGCCGCCATCATGTCCTTCTGCTCGATGACGAACATGGTGTCCCAAATGGGGGGTCTGGGGGGCTCGCCCCCCAGCGTTCGGTCCGCGGTCACATCGAGATGATGCTGTTGAGCGTATCGAACGCGGGCATCATGTCCTTCTGCTCGATGACGAACATGGTGTCCTTGTAGCACGATATCACTTCGAGGAAATTGATCCCCTTCGATGACAGCGAGGAGGACAGGAACGCGACGACGCCCTGCACGTCCTCCACCACCTCGGGCGACGTGACGATCAACTCGACGAGGTCGCGTGCCTGCTTGAGCACCTCGTCCTCGCCCAGGATGTCGCCGACCTCTTTCTGGACGGAGCCGTCCATGATGAGCGTCACGCCCGCCGTGCCTTGGATGATGTGCACGCTCTGCTCGCGGCCCCGCAGCGCGCTCATGACCTTCTCGAGCTTGCCATACATGTGCCAGGATGGGCGCACGGTCATGGTCACGACCTTCGTCCTGATCTCGAGCTTGCTGCGCCGAAGCACCTTCAGGATGGCTTCCTCGTTGATCTTGGACTTGGGGTCCAGCTCGTATCTTCTACAGGCCATCAAGGCCGCTTCTTCAGACTTGATTCCCTTCTCGTCCATGATCTTGCGGGCCAAGGCGCTGAGGTTGATGATGCCCATGCGCATGCCGTCCTTGATCGACGGGTGCGTGTCGATGTAGTCGCGGACGACCGCGGCAGTGGAGACGACTGGCTTGCGTCGGGGCACGTCGGTCGCAACGAGGGCGCTGGGCATGAATGTGCGTCCCCGGACGCGGCTGTCGAGGAATGGTCCGGAGCGACCGACTTACGGCTTCCTGGCCGGGCAGGGAGGGGGCCTCGTGTCGCGCCGATGCTTCAACATTCGCCCCGAAACGCTTTAGCCTCCAATCGGGGCTGCCCGCCTAATGCGCCTGCTCCCAATTCTCACGATCCTCGTCGCCGCGGTAGTGATCGCCGGCTGCGCCAAGAAGGACGACACCGGCGGCAGCACGACCACGCCCACCCCAAGCACGCCCAAGACGACGCCCACGCCCACCCCGAGCGCAACGCCAACGGGGACGACGCCGACGACGAGCACGCCAACGACGACAACGCCTACGACGCCGACGACAGTGACGCCAAAGGAGATCAAGAAGGGGAGCGTCACCTGGCCCACGGACTGCAGCACGCCTTCCTCGACTGCTGGGCAAACCCCCGGCCCTTGCACACCCATCGCAGTCACGATCGACAGCGGCTACACGACGCTGAATTTCACGGTCACCTGGAGTTGCAGCACCACCCCCGTTTGCGGTTCGAACGGTGCGAGCATCGCGATTGGAACCCTGAAGTGCGATGCCCCCCAGACGATCGACCCGAACACGGTACCCGCTAAGTGCACGAAGC
>JBAZZN010000375.1:0-2773 GCA_041658815.1 Thermoplasmatota archaeon | reverse complement strand
ACCCTTCCGCACCCCTCACAGCACCACGAGTGCAAAAGTCCCATGCCCAGCCGAAGCTATGCTCCACCACCGAAAGCCCCACATACCAGAACCCAAGACACCAAACTCGCTGAGGACAGGCTTGGCGTCGCTACCACAATTGGTCGCTTGGCGTCTTTGCGTCTTGGAGTCCTGGCGTGGAGTTTGGGCAAAGACACGACCCATTAGATCCCATGAGACGGATCGTGCCCCGGAGCCCGCAGGTCGGAAAGGGTCAAGCCGACACCAAGAGGTGCCGCTGCGTGCGGAACGTCTGCTCGTCCTGCGGGGCCTTGAACGCGACGGGCCAACCCGCCTGCGGACAATGCGGTGGCGCTCTCCCCCACAAAGCGACGAGCCGCCCGGCCTTCCCGCACTGGCACGCCGGGCTCCTCGCGGCGCACGTCATACTCTGCAGCGTCCTCGGCTTGGCGTTCATTGAGATGACCCTTGGTCTTGGTCCCGCGCTTGGGCAGTTCTGGTTGCCAAGTCCTGCTGCGGACGTCATCTTCGTCCTGGGCACCGCTGGCAGCGGGGTCCTCGCTTACGCGCTGACGTGGCAGAAGCATGGGGTGCTCGCGGTCGTCGCGTCAGGCTTCCTCACGTGGTTCACGTTCGCCGCGAGCCTTCTCCTCGTGACGCCCCAACTGAGCACGGGGGACATCCGGTTGGCCGGCGATCTGGGGATGGCACTCAACATCACGGGGCGGTTCGGCATCGCGGGCCTCGTGTACGCCTCGCTGGGCCCCGTCCTACTCGCTATGTCAGCTCGCCCGCAACGCGCGACGGACCCGTCGCTCTCCGTGGTGGTCTCGTAGCGTGAAACGCAGCCCCACGCCGGACTGGGCCATGGTGGGCTGGACGTACAAGGCGCTCCACGCGAGCGTGACCCCGTGGCACAACCGGCTCTTCGTGCGCATGCGAGTCAGCGAGAGCCTCCCGCACGAGGGCGCAGCCGTCATCGTGGGCAACCACTCGTCGCTCTGGGACCCGGTCGCCTTGTGCTGTTGCAGCTCGCGTCCCATCCGGTGGTTTGGCAAGAAGGAAGTCTATGTGGGCCCAGGAAAATGGTTCTTTCACGCCGTTGGCGCCATTCCCGTGGACCGCTCGCGCAGGAACCCGGAAGCGTTCGAGATGGCGTGCGACGCGCTTCGGCGAGGCG
This sequence comes from Thermoplasmatota archaeon, assembly GCA_041658815.1. Taxonomy (GTDB): domain Archaea; phylum Thermoplasmatota; class SW-10-69-26; order JACQPN01; family JAJPHT01; genus JAJPHT01. Next base: position 1,593 of record JBAZZN010000375.1, on the reverse strand, counting down.
CGCTCGTCGGCCTCTTTCCGGAGGGCACGCGGCACGTGGGCGAAGGGATAGGCCCCGTTCGCCCCGGCGCGGCGAGGCTCGCGCTGGAGACGAGAGCGCCCGTCGTGCCCGTGGGACTTGCGAGCGACAAGTTCTGGCCCAAGGACAGGAAAGTGCCACGGCTAAATCAGCGCATATTCATCTCGGTGGGGGAACCACTGCACATCAAAGGCGACCCAACCAACGCTGATGATATCAAGCAAGGAATGGCGACGATCGTGGACGCCATCAAGCGCGAGGCCGCCGTGGCAAAGGCCGCCCGCGATGCTCCGACGGCTGAATGGCGTGCGCCATAAGGGGGGCCCGGGGGGTTCACCCCCCGGAGCCGTCGTTAGGCGCGATAGTATGTCATCCTTGGTTGACGTTGGGGAAACCCCTACGCGGGGTGCCCGAACCGAAGGTGAGGCGCCGCCGCGCCCGCAGGACACGGCGAGCGCCCCAAACCCCCTCCCCAATCACACACCGTTCGTCACGGCCCACGTCATCGCAGCGAGGGCGATCGTCCCCAGGAGCGCAGTCGTCATCCCCGCCATGGCCATCCTCTTCCCCAACACGCCAAGTCGCGCCTGCGCTTCCGCAGTGGGTTCCCCCGGCGGAAGCGACTGCATGATGCCGAGGAGTTTCTTCGCCGTCGGCGTCACGACCCAGGCGCCCAACGCGAGCATCACGAGGGCGAGGATGAAGCCGATGCCCAGCATCGCGCCGTAGGTCCCTTTCTGGAGCGTCGCGAAGAAGCTTCCCCAGCCATGCAACTGCCCAAGGAGGAGAACGCCGAACAGCACGGTCATTCCGCCGCTCACGAGGAAGTAGCGTGGGACCGCATCGATGAGCGCTTCCAACACGGGCCGCCTGATAGGTGCGGGACCTCGCGCGAGCAAGCGCGGCGCCACCACCATGCTCCAGATGAAAGCACCACCCACCCACGCCACGCCGGAAAGGATGTGCGCGAAGCGGAATGCCCAGAGGAGGACGCTGATGGCCATGGGCCTGAGCACGAAGCGGCGAGCACGTAAGGGCTGCGGTGGATAGTGATGCTGGCGTGTCATCATGCCAAACGACGGGCGACTCTGGGGGGTGAACCCCCCAGACCCCCCTTATTGCGCCCGAAGCTGGTCCTTGAATCCCTTCACGCGCCCCTTGCGACGCAAGTAACTCAGCAACGCATGCACGCGTTCGAGCGGGATGCGCGTTTGCTCCGCGACGGCCTTCGCGCTCTTCGAGCCGCCTTTGACCGAGTTCAGGATGCGCGTCGTCTGCGGCGTGCGCGGGCGGCCCGGACCACGAGCCTTGCCGCGGGGCGTGACGCGCTCGGGCGCGGGGTGCTTGTCCGCGTGCACGCGCGCTTCCTTCGCGTTGGGGAACATGGCATAGCACGTCGTGCAGAGATAGCTCGTGACCTTGCGGACGCGACGCAGGCGCATGGCGACGAGCACCGCATGTTGGTGGCTTCAAGGTTAGTGCCGCTAATCATTGTTAACGTGTTCAGGTGGGGGCGCCGGTGGACCAAAGCGAGGATTCCTCGTTCTGTGTGCGACTGCGCGCTCTACCCTACGA
>JBAZZN010000374.1:0-2790 GCA_041658815.1 Thermoplasmatota archaeon | reverse complement strand
AACGAGTCGATGGTGAGTGACTTGGGCATTGGCCGCGTCGATCTCGCGCAGCAGAACGCTATGATCACCCATGCGTGCTTGCGAACTGGCCTCGCAGGAAGCGATGGCGGGTACGGGCGTGTGATCTTCCAAGTCGGTAGGCATTACGCCGAGGACTCTGCGTTCAACCCCGACTACGTGTCGCTGCTTCACGCCGCCTCTCGTGGAGATGCGGCAGTTCGTCAGGCACGATCGAGCCCGCAGCCGCCAGTCAGGCGTTGGACGGTCGTAGCGCGATCCCCACTTCCCAGTGGGACGCCTCCAACGGCAAGGCTACCGACACGCCTATCATTACGGGCCACTGTGACCGCATCGGCACGTCAAGGACGCTTCCACGCGCTGCGAGGTCCACGCGCCCGATGAGGTCCTCGTTGTGGCGCAGCGTCAAGGCGACAACGACGTTCATGGGTGCGGATTCCTGCACGGCGAGGTGCAAAGATGCCGCCGTCGAGCAAGACACTGCCGCGACGGCGTCCGCTACCACGGTGGCCCCCGGCACACCCTGGACGACTATGCGCGCCCCAGCGCGCGACCGCTCGAACCGCAAGCCCGAAAGTGCCAACGCGTCGGGGCCCGAGTTGATCTCGAGCGGGACGGGCAGCCCACGCCCTGGGCGTTCCGAGTTGTGCAACGCGCGGATAAGAAGAAGCGCCACGGTGGTTCTAAGCGCGTGACTACGCGCCTCCGTTTGAAGACATAGGCGTTTCCGCTGCCTATGAAACGGCGAAGCTGCCCCTGCTTGCCGCAAGATCATGAGGAGTTGTGGCGTGCCGTTCCAGCCGTTCGAGCGCCCTCGCGTGGGCCCGATGCTCTGATAGAGTGGATTCGTTGCGGTGGAGGAACGCGATGAGGAGCAGGAGGACGTCGTGAAGCTCGAGAGGCTTCAGGACGTAGGCGTCCACGTCCGCCGCTTCGATCCTCGATAGAGGGACCGGGATCTCGTTGAGCGCCGTCATGAGGATCCGCAAGCCCGCAGGATTTGCGGCACGCGCCTCCGTGAGGACTTCTATCCCGTCTGCTCCATCCATGAGGAAATCGCTTACGATCACGTCGAACTTGTCCTCGTGGAGCCGGGCGATGGCGCGCCGACCATTCGTGAGCGTCACGATCTCGACGTCTGCAGTTCGGACGCGTCGAGCCAACGTGTCGAGCGTATGGCAGATTGCGGGTGAATTGTCCACGATGAGGATGCGGCGCTTCTTCTCGGCCTGCTGCTTGCTCGCCACATCGGCCACCGGACTCCGTCTTGATAGCATTCGCACGTGGTGCCCTTGTGTGCCTTACGACTTGGATTCGCGGGTTCTGGCGTCCGACGAACAAGAGGTGACCTTGGGCCGTTACGTCGGTTTTGCGAAAGCGCCACTCCGGCCGTCGTGTCAGGCGAAGGCCGGATGACGCGGCATGAAGTAGCTGTCAATCGCAAGGGCGACCTTAGCCAGTCACAAGGCCAGAAGGACCTCTATGTCAAACTACCATCGAATCTCGCGCGCTCCCTTCGCACTCGGCGCGATTGCGCTCCTCTTCGCGTCCGTGATGGTCCCCAGCGGCCTCGCGGCCGAAACGACCACCACGACCACCAACTCGACGCCAGCCATCGGCGCAGTGTACTTCTACACGACCGACCCCACGAGCGGCAGCGGTGCCGCTTGCGCGGCGGCTGGCCGCGTCACGAGCTTCAACCCCGCCGCTGGCGCCGACCGCGCCATCTACGTGTGCGTCGAAGCGTCGGACGCGAACGGCTACAACGACATCTGCGACACGGGCGCCGCGAGCACGAGCGACGTGCGCACGTTCAACGCGACCAACTCGGCAGGCGGAAGCATCAGCGACGCCAACAATCCGAAGAACGACGTCGCGCTTGCGTGTGCCACTGGCAGTGGGACGAGCGTTGCCCTCATCGGCAGCGTCCAGATGGAGTACTGGCGCTCGTACGGCCTCGCCGCCGCCGCGAACGCGTACCTCCTCACGCCCCGCATCCTCGACATCGTCGGCGCCGCCGCCACGGGAAGCGGAGGCAGCTTCGATTACACGAACCTCACCTCGCTTGACGCAAGCAGCGTAACGACCGTGAGCATGGGCGGCGCGCTCGCCCCTGCCGCGACCGGCACGGAAACGTCGGCAAGCATCTACAACAAGGGCAACACGGCGTTCACACTGTTCGTGAGCGGCACGAACCTTACCGGCGCGAGCCGTGCCCAGACGATCGGCGTCGCGAACCTCAAGTGGGCCACGAGCGCCAGCGTTGTCTACGGCACCAAGACCGCTCTCGGGGCCTCGTCGGCGTCGACGAGCTTGAGCGCGCCCGCCGAGACCGTGGACGGAACGACCGCGCGAGCAGTCTACTTCCAACTCGGCGTCCCCAGTGGGACCGCCCAGTGGATCCCCTCCGACACGTACGCGGGCGCCGTGACGTTCGCCACCGGCTAAGCTGATCTTCTGAGGTTGGCGATCGGTCACCCGCCAACCTCTTTCCCTTTCACCCCTTTCGAGGCCCTACTCATGCACCGCATCTTCCTCCTCCTCGTCGTTTGCTCGCTCCTCCCGCTGACTGCGAGCGCGCAAGGAGAAGGCGCCTTCGGCGTGGCGCCCACGGACGTACCGTTCGGCACCGCCATCCGTGGAGAACCCCTCCACCGACTCATCTCCCTCCAAAATGGGAAAGACCAACCCGTCGAGATCGAACTGAAGCCCGGCGACGAAACGGGCGCATGGGCGCTTCCCACTGAGCGCAACCTGACGATCCCGCCCCAT
>JBAZZN010000373.1:0-2798 GCA_041658815.1 Thermoplasmatota archaeon | reverse complement strand
CGGCTCTGGGCCAGGCGAGCCCCCCCGTGGCCCCACGTGGAACATGAAGGGGGGCGAGAACACCACGATGGGGGCCGTGGTCGCCCAGGAGGACCACAACACGACGCGAGGAGGAGCCGCCGTGCGCTCCCCCACATGGCACGCCCAGTTCCGTCCCGTCTGGCCCCAAGCAATCGACGCATGGTGGCACGTCGGCACGGGGCTCATGCTCGACTACGACGACTCGCGCTCGTACTCGCGGCAGGCCTACCGCCTACTGGATACGGACGCGCCCATCGCCAAAGGCGACGGCCCCAGCACACCGCCCTCCCGCCTGGCATGGCCCTTCGAGGGCTCCTATGTGAACTACGTCGAGGCAGACTCGTACCCGGGAGGAAGCTATCATGCGGACCTCTCGCTCGCGTACCGAGACGGATTCTGGCAAGGCGTTTGCTCCTCACCCGACGGAAACGCGTATGACTGGTCGAGCACGACGATCCACGTCGTGATGCCGCCCCTCACGTCTCCCACAGGCGGATCTGTGGGCGCGACGGCGAAGCCGAGCCTGATGTACGCATGCGCGCCGTGGCCCGGGGGAAACACGACGCTGGTGAACCAATACCCAGAGGACACGACGCGGAACGGTCAAGCCTACCGCGCGCGCGTCTGGTGGGGCAATGCGACAGATGGCACCGACCGCGCCACGGACGCGTGGTCGGACGCAGGCCTCGGCCTGGTGCTCCGCTATCAGAACAACGAGGGCTGGATCGTGATGGGCGGTCGCGTCACTGGTACGGATGCGCCGTTGACGCCGTGGTGACGCTCACCACTCAGCCACTCCAGGCTCGTCCGCGCCGCAGACGCGCACTTGTCATGCGAGCCGGGCGTCAGCGCGTCACGCCAAGGTCCGCGTCGTCATCGTCCGTCTCGGGCGTCATTGGCCCAACGTCCGCGCGTGGGATGCTCGCTTGCGCCATGAGTTTGGGCGTGACCTCGATGGGAGCGCCCACGCGCACGGCGAGCGCGATGCAGTCGCTTGGCCTCGCGTCGAAGCGCTTGACCGTCGTCTTGTCGCCCTTCTCGATCTGCACGTAGAGGGACGCATAGAACGTGTTCTGCGTCAGCTCCTCGATCACCACCTTGTGCACGATGGCGCCAAGCTCATTGAGCACTTGCGAGAAGAGGTCGTGCGTCATGGGGCGCGGCGAGAGCTGCCCATCCAGCGCGAGCTGGATGTTGAGGGCCTGCGTCTGGTCGATGAAGATCGGGAGGACACGGTCTCCCACGGCGCCGTCGGCTCCTGCTTTGGGCGCGAGCATGACGATCGGCCCCTGGCTGCTCATGAGCACGTTCTCGACGTGCACGGCCAGGTTCTCGTCCGCCATGTGGGGCAGCGTAGTCGCACCGTCAACATAAGAGTTCGTGGATGAGGACGTGGCCGAGAATGGCCGCCGTGGGGTCGCCTGCGACGCTGCTCCCCAGCTCCCGAGGTACCCGAGGCGCCCGAGGACGGAAGATAGCGTTGAGCCCCAGCACCTTCACTGACTCTGGGGGGAAACCCGCGTAGGGTTTCCCCCAGACCCCCTTCCCAAGCGGGCCCGCCGGGATTCGAACCCGGGACATCGGCGTTAGAAGCGCCGCGCGCTATCCGAGCTATGCCACGGGCCCAGCGCGAGTCGGGAACACGGCTTTATCTCTTCAAGGTGAGCCGCCGACGCGAGGGCCTTTAGGCCCTGGGAGAACTTCGGCTCCGGTTGGCGTAGCTGTAAAGGGGGCGAAAGCCAAACCTATTTCAATGGACGGGAGCCGAGTGAACATAGAAGCATGGCCATCGCGACGACTGGCATCTCTGGACTCGACGCGCAGCTTGGCGGGGGCATTCCCCGCGGCACCACACTGCTCATCGTCTCGGAACCAGGCAACGCGATCCCCCTGTTCTGCGAGCAATTCGTGGGCGGCGGCCTTGACATCGGGGATGACGCGCACTTCTTCGAGTTCGATCGCCCAGTCGCAGGCATCCGCGAGCGCGTGAACGGCTTCGTCATGCGTGGGCACGAGAACAAGGCTGCCCTCAACTTGTACGATGGGTATTCGCCCCAGTTCGGCCAGTCGCGCACGGGGCGCCTGCGCGACGCCAACGCGATCCCCATCCCTTCCTTGCACGCGCTCTCCACCATGCTTGGCGCGCTGGGCCAGCAAAGCGTGACGCGCCCGTACCGCATCGTCATCGAGAGCCTCTCCTCGCTAGCGCGCGAGGACAACGAGCGCGAGCTACTTGAGTTCGCTCGCAACCTCGTGTATTTGGGGTACGACTTGGGTGGCCTCCACGTCGTGGGCCTCGTGAAGGGCATGCACTCCGCAGACTTCGAGACGCGCCTCCGACACATCTGCGGCGGCGTCATGGAGTTCGGCGTGGAGCGCAAGGGGTTCGGCACGTACAACTACCTCTACGTGACGAAGCTGCTCAACGTCGAGGACCCAGTGAAGATCCTTCTATGGAAGGAAACGGAGAAGGGGCTCTGGCTGGAGAGCACGAAGCGCGTGTTCTAGAAGGGGGGTCCGGGGAGTTCACCCCCCAGAGTTCGTCCGTCGTTCGTCGTGAGGACTTGCCGTTCGTCCGTGACGGCCTGCCTCCGTGGCTGGCCGCTTGGGGAAACCCCTGCGCGGGGGTTCCCCCAGACCCCATTCCCCAACGAACCATCATATAGGCGAACTTGCAGGAATCCTGGCGGCTGGCAGGCGTCCGACGGCCATCTTGCCGAGTGGGCGGTTGGGCGAAAGACGATGGTTCATATGGAATTCAGGGAGAAACCCCACCT
>JBAZZN010000372.1:0-2805 GCA_041658815.1 Thermoplasmatota archaeon | reverse complement strand
GGTCGGGAGAGTTCACGAGACTGCGCGAGAACGTCGTGTGCCTCGGCGCCTCGGGCCTCGGCAAGACCCACGTGGCCACCGCGATCGGCCTCTCCGCGATCTATGCCGGTGCCAAAGTCAGGTTCACCACGGCCGTCACGCTGTCCCAGGAGTTGCTGGCCGCGGCCGATGATCACCGTCTGCCTCGCTACCTCAAGAACTGGCGCAGTGCGGACCTCGTGATCATCGACGAGCTCGGCTACCTGCCGCTCGGTCCGGGTGCGCCGCTGATGTTCCAGTTCTTCGCAGAGCGATACGAGGCCGGCTCCGTGCTCGTGACGACCAACCTCGAGTTCAGCCGCTGGACGGAGGTGTTCGGCGACGCGACGCTGACCGCGGCCCTGCTCGATCGCCTCACGCACCACAGCCACGTGCTCGTGTTCGAAGGAGAGTCCTACCGGTTCCGCGAGAGCGCGGGCCGGCTCACGAAACCGCGCAAGAAGACAAGCTGAAGGGTGGTCAACTTTTCGGCTATCGCGGTGGTCAACATTTCGATTGACGAACACACACCCTCGGTGTCTCGCGTGGAGTTGCCCCGTTTCCGTTGACACCTGGAAACTAGGACGCGGCAGCCTGTAGCTGACGCTGCTGCAGTCTCCGCTCGAACTCCGCCGGAGACAAGTTGCCGATTGACGAGTGCCGTCTATGCGGGTTGTAGAAGCCCTCGATGTAGCGGAAGAGCGCGAACCTCGCCTCGTCCCTGGTCTTGAACCTGTGACGGTGCACGCACTCCTTCTTGATCGTCGCCATCACCGACTCGGTGACTGCGTTGTCGTGCGGCATTCCCGTCTCGCCCATCGAGGCCAGGATCCCTGAGTCCCGAAGCGACTTCCCGAACACCAGGGAGCGATACTGCCCACCGCGGTCGGAGTGGTGGACGAGCCCCGGCTCCGGTCTTCTCATCGTCGTCCCCATCCCGAGCGCGTCGACCACGATGTCAGCCTTGATGTCGTCTCGCATCGACCAGCCGACGATGCGCTTGGTGCACGCGTCCATGACCACCGCGAGGAACAGCCAGCCCTCCCAGGTCGGCACGTAGGTGATGTCCGCGAACCACACCTTGTCCGGTTCGTCTGCCGTGAAGTCGCGCCGTACGAGGTCCACCACCGCATCGCTCTCGGCGACTGTAGACTTGCGACCGCGCCTCTTGCCCTCGCGTCCCGATACGCCGGCGAGCAACGACTCGCGCATCAGACGGGCGACGCGCTTGCGCGATACGAAGATGCCCTCTTCGGCCAGGTCTTCGAGGATACGAGGAGCGCCGTAGGTGCCGTGACTCGCCTCGAAGTGGAAGGCGATGCGCTCCTTGATCTGTGCATCCTTGATCGCGCGGGCCGAGGGCGGTCTACCGTTCCACGCATGGTAGCCACCGGCCGTCACACCGAGCACGCGGCACATCCGGGAGATCGAGTGCTGCGACTTCTCTTCGTCGATCAGCGCGAACCTCATCTGCGGTGATCGGTCTCCCGGGCGAAGAAAAGCGCTGCCTTCCGGAGTATCTCCTTCTCCTCGAGCAAGATGCGATTCTCGCGACGAAGGCGCCTGAGCTCATCGTGGTCATCGCTCGTCAGGCCTTCGGCGAGCCCCTCATCGACCTCGGTCTGGATGATCCATTTGCGCAACGTGTCGGGCGCGATGCCGATCTGGTACGCCGTGGCCTTGATGCCGCGACCCCCGACGCGGAAGAGGCGGACCGCTTCTCTCCGGAACTCCGGTGTGTACGCCAACGCTGACTCCCTTCTCGAGACCCCGAGGGGTCTACTTCTAGGGTGTCAACGAAAGCGGGTCAACTCCAGCGCAACACGGTCAGGGCCACGCTTCGTCGTGACGGTCCGCCGGAGTACGAGCGAAGGCGGATGCCGAGCAAGCTCGACGCGCACACGGACTACCTTCTCGAGCGCCTCCGCGAGTTCCCGGAGCTGTCCGTCGAACAGCTCTTCAAGGAGATCCGCGCACGCGGCTACGCCGGTCAGATCTCGATACTGAAGGACTTCACCCGCCCTCACCGCGTGCCGCGCAGGAGTCCCGTGGTGCGCTTCGAGACGCCGCCGGGCGAACAGGCTCAGTGCGACTACGCCGAGCTCGGTATCCACGAGGTGCGCGGTGCCACGGTCAAGGTCTACGCGTTCGTGATGCTGCTCTCGTTCTCGCGCCACCTCTACGTCGAGTTCTCGACGAGCTGCGCCAGCGAGGCGTTCTGTCCGCCCACGCACGCGCCTTCGCCTACTTCGGCGGCATGCCTCGCCGCGTGCTCTACGACAACGCCAAGGTCGTGGCACTGAAGCACTCCCGCACCGTGGTGACCTTCAACGAAGCGCTCCTGGACTTCGCCGGACGCTTCGGATTCCGACCGCAGCTCTGCCGTCCGTACCGTCCCCAGACCAAGGGCAAGGTGGAGCGGACGATCGGCTATGTGAAGGACGCCTTCCTCGTGGGTCGCATCTTCACCGACATCGAGGACATGAACGTCCAGATGCTCTCCTGGCTCGAGAACGAGGCCAACGTGCGGGAGCACGCGACCACCGGCGTGCGCCCCGTCGACCGGCTGCCCCTCGAAGGACTCACCCCGATCACCGAAGCGCTGCCCTGGGTTCCCGCCCGTCCGCTCGCGCCGCCGCATGCGCTCGCGCGTCCGCCCTTCCGTTTCGAGCCCGCGCCCGTCGTCGAGGTCCGTTCGCTCTCTGTTTACGAGGAGGTCTGCTGAGTGAGCCTTGCAGAAGAACGTCTCTCACACATCGCCGAGCGCCTGCGGCTGCCAGACGTGCC
>JBAZZN010000371.1:0-2815 GCA_041658815.1 Thermoplasmatota archaeon | reverse complement strand
CGCCGCGAGACGGGCCTGCGCTTCCAGCGAGGCGGGCGCCTGCACGAAGAAGGGTCCTTGTGTGAAGCGGACGGCACCCGTGGGCGTTGGCGGCAAGTAAGCGATGCTCAACGTGGACGGTCCCTTCGCGAGGTACTCTTCCTGCTGCTTCACGAGCGCGCCGTCAAGGCGGCTGCCCACGAACTCGAGCCCGCCCGCAAGGGTCACGTGGAACGTGAGGTCATCGCCAGGCGAACCAGGCACGCTGAGGTTCGCCCGCTGATAGCCGCCGCCGAAGGTGGAGACGTCGATCGCGTAGTGCAGGGTGAACGCTCGTGGGCCCAAGTGGTGCGCGGTCGGGTACGGCGACTTGATGATGGTGCTCCCGCTGGCCACGCGGAACGTCGAGTTCGGCAGGGGGGCCGTGACGGCAAGGAGCGTGGCGTCAGTGGGGAGCGGCAGCGACCACGAGGGACTGTAGTCGTCCGTGTCGTACACGAGGGTCACGTTCAGGAACGCCTCGCCATCATGGAGCGCCGCCTTCGCCTCGCGCACGACCCCATGTGGCTTTCCGCGCGCATCCGGTCCCGCATCCTTCGTGCCAGGCGGGAGGAGAAGCGCGTCCACATAGAAGGGGCCAACGGAGGTCCACGTGCCGTTCACGGGCGCCGCAAGGCCATCGGAACCTGCCCAGCCGGGCATCGACCAACCAGCTGGAAGCGAGAAGTGCACGCTCGAAGGCGAATCCTCCCTCGCAGAGACGCCCGCCTTCGCCACCAAGAAAGCGCCGTTCGCGACGAGTGGCTCCGTGAAGACCACGAAGAACTCCGGCCCATCGCTCGTGACGGTGACCTGGCCGTCCGTCGCACTCGCCACGAGCGCCTTGCCTTGCGAGTTGTGTGCCGCGACGAAGGCCGCGCCGATGGGCGCGGCGAGCGTCCAGTGGGTCGGGTACACGTCATACTGGATACGCCACTCGCGTCGCATGTGCGCCGCGTCGGTGAGAGTGAGCGTCTCGTCCACCTTCCACGGCGCGCTCGTGCCCGCGGAGTCCACTACCGGCACGAGCACGCCGAGCGCGAGGAGCGCGACAAGGAGTGTGGCGGCCGCGCGCACCATCTCAAGTGTCTCCGGTCAACCTGTAGGCCGAGAGTCCGCTGCTGCTGTCGCCCGCGATGACGTGCGTGGGATCCACCCACCACGCGTCGAACGCGCTGCCAGACGAACTGGAGAAGGGGCCGATGCCGACGCGGACGCCCGTGCCCGGCATCTCCGCGAACGCCACGCTCCTGGGGAGCGCCGCGTCCGGATTGGCGTCGATGATCCACAAGCCAGCGTGATAGCTCGCCAAAGCGACCTTGCCACCGCTCAAGTCGAAGTAGTGCGGACTGAAGGTGAGGCCCTGGCTCGTGAGATTCCCAGGCAATATCCACGAGGAAAGGTACGCGGGTTTCGCGGGGTCGCTGGTGTCGATGAATGTCATGTAGCCTGTGTCCTGCGCGGCGCCGATCTCGGGCTCACAGACGGTCACGTGCTTGCCAGCAAGAAGCTCGGGGAAGGCGCGGCACATATGGATGGCGCGGTACTTGGCTGGCCCGAAGTCCGTGTACTTCGACACTTCCTTGGGGTGCGCTGGGTCGCTCACATCGAGCGTCACCAGCCCCTGGTTCCAGTAACCCACATAGGCGAGCGTCTGGTTGGTGAAGGGGTGTAGCTGGACGCTGACATCATGCGGGAAGTTGCCCTCGCCCTTGCCTTGTGAACCAGGCTCGATGTACTCGGCAAGCTTCTTGAGCGTGGGAAGTGGCCCGCTCGTGTCGAGCTGCGTGATCTCCAAGCGCTGCTGATCGGGCGGCTCCACCATGCCGCCGGGGCCATATGCGTACGCGAAGGCGTACACGGACAAGAACAGGATGTCGTTCCCGCCGATGTTCGCGTACGTGATGCTGTGCGGCCCGTCTGGTAGAACGGGGTAGAAGCCGACGTCCTTGGGGTGCGCCTTGTCGCTGATATCGACGATGTGCACGCCGTGGGGCGCGTTCGAGATCGGGTTGACCACGTCTGGCACCGTTGGCGCGATGGGAAAGCGTTGCGTCTCCCAGAAGGCCCAGTTGCCGTCATCGCTGATCTCGATGTCCGGCTCGAAACCCTCGTCCAATCGGACGGCGCCCACGAACTGGGGGTGCTCCACGTCCTTGATGTCGAAGATGGCGAGGCCGGACTCGGGGCCGTACCGCGAGAGGTACGCGTAACCACCCTTCACCGCGGTCTCAGCGTACGCTTCCCCAGTGGGCGCGTTGCCCGCGTGACCAGTGACGAGCGCGGTGCGCTCCAGTGCGTATGAGTGGTTGTGAAGTTTGGGGTCACTGTGGTCGTGGTCGGCCACTATGGGCGCGCCGATGGCGTCCGCGACCGCGTCAGAGTGGTCAGTGGACTTGTCGGGGGCAACGGCAGGGGCGGCGCAGCCCGCCAGCACGAGCACGACGAGGACGATGATGGACGAGCGCGGCAACGTGTCACGCGACCAACACGGTCGCTCAAAGCCTTTGCGAGGAAGCGGCGACGGGGTAGGCGAAAGAACCAAGACCGCTCGCGTGGGGTGACGTTGAGGATAGCGTGCCCCCGTGGCATGGAGGAAGCCGTCTTGACCAAGATCCTCGTCGTGGATGATGAAGTGAGCATCCTTCATAGCACGGAACTGCTGCTGACGTAACTGGTCACCTTTCTGGCACGCTCGGGCGGCGCTAGCATAGGTCGCACCGGCAACGCCTCGACGCAAACCGAAAACTCTAGGTCAAGTTCAGCTATCATTCCTTTGTGCCTCACGACTGCGCGG
>JBAZZN010000370.1:0-2842 GCA_041658815.1 Thermoplasmatota archaeon | reverse complement strand
GATGCTTCTACTTGCGGCGCAGCATCAGCACGACGAGTACGGCCGCACTGACGAGTCCGACGAGCGCGGGGCCCGGCGTATCGCGCGCGTCGTTTCCTCCATCGTCGCCTGCGCCCTCGGCGCCCAGATGGCTCTCGTCCGCCGCGGGCACGCTCGTGTCGAAGTCGTTCTCGCTGAGCGTGGGATCCGATGGCGTCGAGTTGGACGACTCGTTGAGGTACGACTCGTCCGGCTCATCCGTGGTGGTGTTGAAGTCGCTCTCGTTCACGCTAGGGTCCTGCGCGAGCGCAGTTCCGGCCAGCGTGACGAGCGCGAGGAACGCGATGCCTCCCCTCAGGCGGTTCACGCTCCGGGCGCTTCGCCGGTGCGGGCCTGGTAGTGCTCGTTGGCCTCGCGGAACGTCTTCGCCCACGCGCTGAGACCCGCGGCGCGCTCGGCCTGGAGCTTCGCGACGGCATCCTCGCGCGCGGCTTTGTTCGCGGCGCGAGCTTCATCGATCAGGGGCTTGAGGATGTCGGCGACGCACTTGGCGTGCTGGGGCGACTCGGTCGAGCCCGTGTTGTTCATCATCCGAAAGGACGCCCGCGCCGAGGTCGAGGAATTCCTCCGAACCGAGACAGCGACCTTCTGGATCCGCGAGGTGACCCTGCTGGACGAGGATGCCGCGTTCCTCAACGCACCGGGCCAGGACTAGCCGGCTTTTGTCCCAACTCCGTTCCTCCAAGAACCCTCAAGCCCAGGAGCCGAGTTCCTCAGATCATGGTCCACAAGGTGGTCATCATCGGTTCGGGCCCGGCCGGCCTGACCGCCGCGCTCTATGCGGCCCGCGCGAACCTCGAGCCACTCGTCATCGCGGGGTATGACGCTGGGGGCCAACTGATGATCACCACGGACGTCGAGAACTACCCTGGTTTCCCAGAGGGCATCATGGGCCCTGAGCTGATGGAGAAGTTCCGCAAGCAAGCGGAGCGCTTCGGCACGAAGTTCATCGACCGGAACGTGACGTCCGTGAACTTCAAGGATCGGCCATTCGAGCTCGACGTCGAGGGCGAGAAGATCCGCGCGCAGGCCGTCATCGTGGCGACTGGTGCGACCGCCAAGTGGCTTGGGCTCAAGAACGAGTCGCGCTTGCGCGGCCACGGCGTCTCCGCTTGCGCGACGTGCGATGGCTTCTTCTTCAAAGGCAAGGAGATCGCGGTCGTGGGCGGCGGCGACACGGCGATGGAGGAGACGAGCTTCCTCACGAAGTTCGCGAGCAAGGTTTACCTCATCCATCGCCGCGACACGTTCCGCGCGTCCAAGATCATGCAGGAGCGAGTGCTCTCGAACCCGAAGGTCGAGGCCATCTACGACACCACTGTCGAAGATGTGCTCGGTGACAAGACGGTCGAAGCACTCGCGCTCAAGGATCTGAAGACTGGCGCCACGTCCAAACTCAACGTGCAGGGCCTCTTCCTTGCTATCGGGCATCAGCCCAACACGCAGGTCTTCCAGGGCCAACTCGACATCGACGAGAAGGGTTACATCCGGACGCACGGCCCGCTGGAAACACGAACGAACGTGGAGGGCGTCTTCGTGGCCGGCGACGTGTTCGACCAGCGCTATAGGCAAGCTATCACGGCCGCGGGCTCTGGGTGCAAGGCCGCCATCGATGTTGAGCGCTGGTTGCATGAGGTTGGGGAAGGGGTCCGGGGAAACCCCGCGTAGGGTCTTCTCCAGAGCGGAACCCTCCGTTTCGAGTGACAAGTCTTATCTGTAATACGTGTATTATGTGATGTGCGGTTCCTCTTCAGCCGTCACGCGCGCGTGCGCATGGTCGAACGCGGCGTGTCCGCAGACGAGGTTCGAACCGCGATCGCGAAAGGAGTGAAACGGCGGCAGGAAGACCGGATCGTCGCCTCGTACGCGTACTTCGAGGTCGTGTACAGGAAACGAGGCGACGATGTCTTCGTGATCACCGTGAAGCCCCGGTGGTAGTGATGACTGATTGTCCTGCTTGTGGAAAAGGCCGACTCAAGAAGAAGCGCGTCGAGGAGTCGATGTTCGGTGTGAGCCTGGGCGAGTTCGGTGCTGAAGTGTGCTCCTCGTGCCAAGAAGCGTTCTTCGACGACGAAGCGATGGCTCTGCTCGAACGTCGCGCCAAAGCCGCAGGCATCTGGGGGTTGGGACGGAAGCTCAAGGTCGTGAAGTCCGGCAATTCCCTCGTGCTTCGTATCCCCACGGACCTCGCGAAGTTCATGAAGCTGAAAGCCGGGAAGGAGGTCTATCTCCATCCCGAGGGTGACGCCAAGCTCGTCGTCGATATCGAGGGATGAACTCGTGCAGATCAAACGCATCGACCACCTGGGCATCGCCGTGGCCGATATCACGGAGGCGAGGAAGGTGTACGAGGACCTCTTGGGCCTCAAGCTCACACGCGAGGAGGTCGTCACCGAGCAGGGCGTGCGCACGTACTTCTATCCACTCGCTGGCGTGAAGCTGGAACTTCTCGAGTCAATATCACCAGATGGCCCTATAGCGCGGCACATCGAGAAGCGTGGCGCGGGGCTCCAGCACCTCGCCGTCGAGGTGGACGACATCCAGGTCGCCATCGCCGAGTTGAAGCGCAAGGGCGTGCGCATGCTCGACGAGAAGCCGCGCAAGGGTGTGGAGGGCTCCAGCATCGCGTTCGTGCACCCCAAGGACACGCACGGTGTGCTGCTGGAGCTTGTTGAACTCAAGAAGTGAGCTGAGTCTCCGCCCCTTTTTCACCACGGAGACGCGGAGACCGGAGAGCTTGAATCTCCGTCTCTCTTCTCCCCAAGGCGTTCGTCGTCCTCCGTTCTCCGTGTCTCCGTGGTGA
>JBAZZN010000369.1:0-2861 GCA_041658815.1 Thermoplasmatota archaeon | reverse complement strand
GAGCGTGAAGATGCGGCGCTTGGTGGCCTCGTCCATCGCGGCGAAGTACTCCCCCAAGCACTGGGGGCTTCGGATCGTTGGCATGATGACGCAGACGTCGCGCATTGGTTGATTTCGCCGATGCCAACAGTGAGGTTTCAGGTTTTGCCTGTTCGCTGGACGTGTGACGTGATCTCGGGGCGTAGCGCGCACATACCGTCCGTGACCGGTACCAGACCCGGATTGTTCACCGCGTGTAGCGTCACGACGACCGTCACGCCTCGTTCGACGAGGAAGCGCGTGTCTGACGCACCGCCTCGTAGGAACGCGCATGCTTCCTCGGGTTGTCGGAAGGACGTTGGACACACGGCGTAGATGGATGACCGTTGCGTCGCGGTCGTCCACAGCATCGACCCGGCCGCGTCCACGAGCGCGACGTGGTACTGGAGCTCCATGCGGACGCCGGCCTCATTGTAGGCGTCACACTTCTTTGGCGTGGCAATCTCGGACAGCAGCGCCTTCCTCTGGGGAACCCGGGTCTGGATCAGGAGAGCACGCTCGATCAGAACGGCCCCGCGAAGAGGAAACGCGCGACGCTTGCGGCGGCCATGTGGAGCGCGGTGCACCCCCCGAACGAACGGGGCGCATGCCACGTGGACGAGCGTCGCCGCGGCCAACGTCATCGCGGCGACGACGTGGATCGTCCAGAGCGCGCCAAGCGGGAGCCCGAAGCCGATCGCCGCCTTGGCGCCCTCGCTTCTGAACCGCATGGGGAAGTCGACCACGAGGAACGGCAGCGCGAACGCGATGGGCACGAACGGGCCTGGTCTAGCTGAATGCGCTCATAGACATTCTCGGCTCTATCGAAACCAACAATGCGATGACGCTCCGAGGGGCGAGGATCGACCCCGGGGTCCGGACGCTGCTCGGCCGTCACCTGAACATGCCTTCGACGTAGTCGTTTCGAAGTACGTACACCCCCGGCGCGACTTCGCGTAGGTCCGGGTTCTCGACGACCGCCTGCGTGACCACGATGCTGATGCGGTGCGACATGAGATAGGCCGTGTCCGATGACCTCCCAGCGAAGAACTCTCGTGCATCCGCTGGTTGGGTCGTGTCGCTGGGCGAGAGCTGAAACGACGTGGGGTGTCCCGTGACGTCGGTGAACGCCATCGTGCTTATGCCGTCCACGATCGCCGTCGCGTTCGTCCCTCCGAGTTCCGCCGACGCGGCGATGTAAGAGGCGTATTGCGCTGGGGTGAGTGGGCGATAGTAGTCCTGCTTCAGTTGTTGTTCTGCGCTCATTGCCACGACCCCGGCTTGCGCCGCGAAGAGGACAACAGCGATCCCGACCATCAGGACGGGTCGGTGAAGAAGCGGTATTCGAAGGACACCCTTCCGAAGCGCGGCCACGGCGACGCCGGCAAGGATAGAACTGAGGAGGCAGAGGATGAGGAACGAGCGATCGTACGCCATGATGAAGTCGAGCCCTGACGCATTGCCCACGAGGAACACCGCTTCTGCCGCGACGAGGCCGATCGCCGCGGCCCACCCCACATCCCTACGACGCTCGGGGCGAGCTGATAGAAGGACGAAGGCGCCAACGCCCGCGGCAAGAAGCGGCACGACGCCGAATTCCCGGAGGACGCCCGGCACTAGAGGGAGGGGATTGTCGTAGATGAGACCTGATGCGAACGAACTGATTGCGTAGGGGATGGCCACGAGCGCGGGGATCGTCGTGAAGAGAACGATGAAGAGCCCCGCTTGTCCCCGCATCATCCGCGCAACCCCAAACGCGATGGCGAGCACGAGGAGCGCGAGTCCCCCCATCAGGTGGATCGGCCAGAGCGCGGCCGAGACGATCACTAGCGCCGCGATGCCCCGGGCTCCTGGGGCGTGCGCCATGATGCACAGCCCGACCGCGACGAGGGCGAGCGCGAGGGCGATGGGCACGAGGAATCCTGGGCCTAAGAAGCGTAGCGTCGTGGGGATCGCGGCGACCCACAGTGCCGACTCGACGCCAGCGCCCCAGCGCTCCGTGAGCGCGTAGAGGCAAAGCGCCAAGAAGACCGCGATGAGCGCGGGGCCGAACTCGAAGATGTCGATCCACGGTATCCCGGTCACGGCTTGGAACGTCCCCAAGTAGGCCTGATAGCCTCGTTCGTGCACGTCAGAGACCGGGTTGAACGATGATGCGGCAGAGTTCGAGAAGGGGCTCCCGAAGGTGACGATCCCTTGAGCGATCGTCTGCTTCGCATAGCCCCAGTGGACGTACTCGTCAAGGTGCACTGGGAACTCATTTCGTTCGCCCGTGAGGATGTTCCAATGGGGATGGAATGCGACGAAGAAGACGATGGTGAGTGCGACGAGAAGGAGGGCAGGCCTCAACCACATACGGTCAGTCGGCTCGTTGCGACGAGCCCTATTCCCAGCTGCCGCAGAGGACGTGTCCTCGGTGCGCGCGTCCACGCTCCTCGACACCACGCGCTCGCTCATGAACTCTGCCAGGCCGCGCTCGGCCCGAGCGAGCGCCTCGGCCACCGCCTGGGCTATGCGGTCGCCGCTGGCAAGGTCGATGAGGAAGGACGTGCCCGCAACCACGCTCACTCCTATGTCCTCGACTTGTGGTTGTCCGCCGCGTCCTTGGAGATGGGTCTTTATCGTCTCTTCTCCGTGCAGCGTCGTGGAGTTCGCGTCGCTCGTCCAGGCCGTGACTGGGATCCTGGTCTTGACGTGCGTTCCTGGCTACGCTTGGATGCGCGTCCTCGCCCCGATGCGCTCTCACGCCGAGCGCTTCGTCATCGCCGTGGGGCTGTCGATCAGCTTGATGGTGCTCGCGCTCTACGTTGGCAACGTCGTGGTGGGGATCCGCATCAGCGCCT
>JBAZZN010000368.1:0-2887 GCA_041658815.1 Thermoplasmatota archaeon | reverse complement strand
CGAAGGCGACTTCCTCGGGGTACGTCGTGCCGTCGTAGAACGTGTAGCGGTACATGTCCGTGATGCCGCTGATGGGCACGATCGTCTTGAGGTGCGTGGGCTGCGTGATGGCCGCTTCCCACGGCGTCGTCCCATCGTACGACTTTCCGAAGACCGCGACGTTCCCGTTGCTCCACGGCTGCGTGCCGAGCCACTCGACGATATCATGCACGTCCTTTTGTTCTTGGGCTCCCCCGAGGTCGAAGCAGCCGCCGCTCTCGCCTGTTCCGCGAAGCGCCGCGCGGGCCATCACGTAGCCTCGGGGCACGAAGTAGTCGGCCATGCGCTTGTCGATGGCCGAGTACTGCATGATGTTGGTCGAGAAGTACGGCCCGATGTCCACTATGACCGGGAGTTTCTCTCCTGCGTCCTTGGCTTCCTGGCTCATGTTCGCGACGATGTCGAGCTTCACTCCGTCCTTCGTCGTGAGCGGCACGCGCAGGAGCACGGTCCTGTTGCCGTCGAGGGTGGGGAGCGAAGCGGCGCCGTCGGTCGCTCGCAGCGCGCCCAGCTGGTCACTGATGCAGCCCGCGAGCGCGGTGGTGGCGAGGAGGGCGACGAGGACGAGGGCGCGGGACTTCATGCTCTCTTGCGGGAGTGGGGTGAGGGGCTCAAAAGCGTTCTGTCGTCGTGGTTGACCAATCTCAGCCGCCCCAAGTGACTCCAGGCAGCGTCACGTCCACGACTCTCCCGCCATCGATGAGCACGTCAACCGTCACGCTTTCTCCGCGTTGCGCGCGCGAGATGGCCAGCGTCAGCTCGTCGTACTCGTGCTCGGCCTCGTGGCGTTGGCCATCCGCTAGGTTCGTCTGCACCACGCGATACACCGTCCCGTTGAGCGTCACGATGGCGTGGTCGCCCGTGACGACGCCGTCGGTGAGCACCATCGGCGTGGCGGTCGCGTTCGTCGTCGTTGGCGGCGTCACGCCAGTGCCGCCAGTGAGGAGCGAGAACTGGGAGAGCGCGTCTTGCATGCTGCTGGCGAACACGCGGCGGTTGTTGTAGTCTTGCGCGTCGATGATGGCGAAGCGGCTGACCTTGAGTCCTTCCAGTAGGGGGAAGATGTACGCGTCGCGCACGCCGCCATCTGTCATCTTGATGGGGTAGATGTAGCCCTCGCTCACGGTGAGCCTGATGGAGCCAGCACCCTTCGTGGCCTCGCCGGACGCGAGGATGGCTTGGAGTTGCGTGTACGCCGTGTCGTAGTCCACGAGCTGCGCGTCGAAGCGGTCGTAGAACGTCGCGGCGCCCGTCCTCGTGTTCACGAGGATGTAGCCGCCAAGATTGGGGGATGATAGCTGCTTCATCGGTAGGAGCCAGTACGTCTGGTTCTCGACGCGGATGTACCGCACGGTCACGTCGTCGGGCTGCACGAGGCCCTGCGCGTTGAACCAGCGGTACAGGAAGCCTTCGCGGTGGAGGCCCCAGTACTGGGCCCAGTCGTACACGTAGCTCTCGGGGTACACCTGCTCGACCCAAGCTGGTGCGTCCTCGGGCGAGTAGTCCTTCTCTGCGCCAGTCTGCGCGTCCACGATGAGGAGCTTCACGAGGTGCGGTTGGCTGCGCCAGTCCAGCGTGGCAAGGTAGGCGATCCAGTGTGGGTGATAGCTGTCGTCCATCTGGAGCGTGACGTCTTGCAGGACGTAGCGCAGTTCGCCTGCTTCCTGTGCGTAGCGCGCGACGCGGTGCTGCCAGAAGGTGCCGTCGATGTTCACGGCGAGTTTGCCCGCTACGACTGCGGGCGTGAGGTTGGTCGCGTCGTTGGCGACGTACACGACCTTGTCCGCCGTGCGGCCGCCCACGAGCCACTTGGCCGTCTCGGGCGCGGGCGCGTGGACCCAGAGGAACTGCCCGTTCACGGTGTCGGGGTATGTGTGCGCTTGCAGGAGCATGGGCGTGGTGTCCAACCACGATGCGTCAGCGCCATAGCCTCGGACGAGCAATTGTGAAGCAAGGTCCCACGGGACCACGCGCACGTCGGTCGCTGCAAGGAGCGCCGGCGCGGAGGTCTTCACTTGGTTCGCGTTCAGGTCATTATAGAGTGGCTCGCTCACGCTTTGCGCGCCCCAACTCGTGAACGGGAAGATGCCAGTGAGCACGAGGAGAGTGATGACCGCGACGCCCGAGCCAGGCATGGCGCGGTGCAGGGGCTGCGTGCTCACTTGAATGCCGCGTAGCGCCCGCACGCCGCTCACGATGAGCGCGAGGGCAAGGAGCATCGCGATGCCGCGGATGCTGCCCGCGTACGCGTTGAAGTATGAGAACACGAGGCCCAACGCGAGGCCAGCGATGGCGGCTTGTACCGCGCGGCGGGGGCTCCACGGTGAGCGAAGCCCGAAGGCGACGATGGCCAGCACGATCCATAGGATGACGGTGAGCAGCATGGATGGGGTCGGGGAAGGCAGGCGTCCCGTTCAAGGGTTGCGTCCCGATGCCGCCACGTTGCCTCGGAGTCACCCGCAGGACGACGACTTCACGCACGGTTTGCCAACGACCACGAATTGCGATGGTGCTCCGTTTCCGTTACCACAGGCCATGTGCGTCGCCTGGAGGAACGAGGGCAGCGTGCCGATCACGCCAAGACGCGAAGACCCCAAGACGCCAAGAAGTGGGGAACATTCGGTTTGCCTGGGCGCAGGATGACGTGTCCCCTCCTGGTAGGTGAGGATGGGTGGCGCAAGTCAGCCCCGGGGCAGCTTGGCGTCTTCGATTCTTGGGTTCTTGGCGTGAACGCTCTTGGCGTGACCACCCCAACCAGAGCGGGACACCACCCGAATTGCACGAAGCGGACGAAGGGGGCACGAAGCGCTCTCTTCCCTCGTGTTCTTGTGGACCAAAGTCAGCGACC
>JBAZZN010000367.1:0-2928 GCA_041658815.1 Thermoplasmatota archaeon | reverse complement strand
TCGTATTACGTCGTGTAGTCGGCGTTGATCTTGACGTAATCGTAAGTCAAGTCGCACCCCCACGCGGTCGCGTCGCACTCGCCATCGTGGAGGTCCACGACGAACACGACATGGTCCTTGTCAACGATGCGGCGCAAGCCGTCCTTGTCGAGCGTCTCGCACGGTTCGCCGTTGCGGAGCACCCACGCGGCGCCCGCCGCGCTCTTCATCTGGATGTCCACCTTCGCTGGGTCGAACTCGGCGCCGCTGTAGCCGACGGCAGCAAGGATGCGGCCCCAGTTGGGGTCGCGCCCGAAGACAGCGCTCTTCACGAGCGGGCTCTTCGTCACGCTGCGTGCGGCCTTGCGCGCGTCACTCGCACTGCGAGCGTTCTCGATTCGGACCTCGATCAGCGTCGTCGCCCCCTCGCCATCACGAGCGATCCTCTTCGCAAGCGTCTCGCAGACTAGGTAGAGGGCATCCTTGAGCTGCTGATAGCCCCGCTGACGCGTGACGGGCTGGTTGCCCGCGACGCCATTCGCGAGCACCACGACCATGTCGTTCGTGCTCGTGTCGCCGTCCACACTGATCATGTTGAACGAGCGGTCCACGACGTCGCGTAGCGCCGTGCGGAGCACATCCGGGCCCACCGCACAGTCGGTCACCACCCACGATAGCATCGTCGCCATGTTGGGGTGGATCATGCCGCTTCCCTTGGCCACTCCGCCAAAGTGCACGATGGCGCCGTTGATCTCGGCTTCCACGAGCACTTCCTTGGGCACGAGGTCGGTCGTCATCATGGCTTGGGCGACGTCGCCGGGCTTCGCTTGGTCAAGCGTGCCCGCGCAGTTCTTGATCCCCTCGCGCACGATGCCCATCGGCAAGTGGCGCCCGATGACGCCGGTCGAAGCGACGACGACCTCCTCGGGCTTGATGTTGAGGCACGATGCCGTGAGCGCCGCCATCTCCTCGGCGTCGCGGAGACCCTGCGGCCCCGTGGCTGCGTTCGCACAGCCTGCATTGCAAACGATAGCTCGGGCGCGCCCGCTTGAAAGGTGTTCCTCGCTCACGAGCACAGGGGCGGCGCGCACCTTGTTCGTCGTGAAGACGCCAGCGGCTGCGGTGTCCGGAACGACACTGTAGATGATGCTCAAGTCCTTGCGCATCCGCTTGATGCCCGCGCTGATGCCGTTGGCCTTGAAGCCCCTCACTTGGTGGATGCCGCCCTCAACGATCCGGGGGCCAAGGTTCGCGACCAAAGCTAGGGACCTCCACCAAGCGTCGGAAGGCCTGCCGAGCGCGGGAGGCCGAACATGATGTTCATGTTCTCGATGGCTTGTCCGGCGCCGCCCTTCACGAGGTTGTCGATCGCGCTCGTGATGACATAAAGGCCTGCGTTGCCCACGTGAGGCTTGATGTCGCAGAAGTTCGTGTTGCGCACGTTCTTCGTGTCCGGCTCGTGCTCGACAACGCGCACGAACGGCTCGTCCACAAAAGACTTTTGATAGCGCTGCTGGAGTTCTTGCGCGTCGAGCAGGGAGCCGCGCGGCGTGGCGTACGCCGTCGCGAGGATGCCGCGGTTCATCGGCACGACGTGAGGCGTGAAGGCCACTTGGACATCGATGCCTGATGCGTAGCTGAGTGCCTCCGCGATCTCCGGCTCGTGCCGGTGAGTGCCGACCTTGTACGCGCGGGCGGACTCGTTCATCTCTGGAAAATGCATGTCATCGCTTGGTTCCTTGCCCGCGCCGGAAACACCGCTGATCGCGTCCACGATGAAGCGCTGCTCGACCAGCCCAGCGGCAACGAGCGGCAAGAGCGCAAGAGCGCTTGCCGTTGGATAGCAACCTGGGTTCGCGACGAGGCGCGCGTCCCGAATACGCGCCGCATTCAACTCGGGCAGACCATAGACGGCACCCCCCACGAGCGGATCCGCCCCATAGTGCCTCTTCGACGCGCCGGGGCTAAGGCGGTGATCACCCGAAAGGTCCACCACGCGGAGGCCCTTCTCGAGCAGCTTGGGCGCAAGCTCACGCGCGACGCCGCTTGGCGTAGCCAAGAAGACGACGTCACAATCCGCAAGCCCATCCGCCGTAAGCGTCGCGAACGTGTGGTCCACACGCTTGTAGAACTGAGGGAACGCAGACGCAGCAGGCTTGCCCGCCCGGCCCGCGCTTGCGAGCGTCTTGACGTTGACGTCGGGGTGCGCCAGCAAGTGCCGGAGGAGCTCGGTGCCCAGGTAGCCTGTGGCCCCACCGACACCCACACTGATCTTGGTCATTCTGGGTCGCACATTGGGACGTCACTGACGTAAGGATGGCGACTCTTTCGAGCGAAGATGTGGACGAGCGTGTCGGAAACGGGACAACGACGTCAGTCGGCGCAGGTGCGGCCGCAGGTGACGCTCCAGCCGAAGGAATGTGTGGCCGCAGGTGTCGGGCTTGCGGGCGCCGGCGGCCACACGGCGGCGCGCGGAGGTTGGACTGGCCCGAATTCGCGCCGTCGGTTCGCGTCCCTGGCGATCGCGCGCCGTGCCACGCGCGCGGTAAGTTGGCGAGCTTTCCGGCGCCCGCGATCAGTGATCAGATAGACCCGTCTGCGACCATCGCGGATGATCAACTCCGCAAGCCCTAGCTTGACGAGCGCGAGTTCCTCGCTGTACTTCTCGCCGTCGCCGAACATGATGCCGAAGAGCCGCTGAGCATCGATCCCGCACGATTGGGCGAGGGCGCGCGGGGTCGCTTCGGTGAGCGAGGCGAGCATGACGAGGACCTCCCGGCGCTTTGGTGCACGGCGCATGGAGAGCTCGAATTCTGCTAACATTGGAACGGGCCGATGTGCACCTGGGATATGGGGTTTATCCAGGCATCACAGCAAGCGGGGGAGACCGAAACAATCAGGTGTGGCCGCAGGTGCGGGCGTGGCGCGCCCGCACCTGCGGCCACACCT
>JBAZZN010000366.1:0-2929 GCA_041658815.1 Thermoplasmatota archaeon | reverse complement strand
TGCTCCTCACTGGCATGGCCGCAGCGGTGGGTGCAGGTCTCGCAGCCATCCTCGCGGTCTGGTCCACGTTCTCTGGGGTCGTGGCGGGCCGCATCGTGCGCCAGACTGACAAGAACCTCATCGTGCGCGTGTCCCTCTTCGGCATGAAGTACGCGAAATCGACTGTCGCCGTCATCCTCCTTGTCACGCTCGTCGCTGGCTACTACGCGACGTCCTTGAACACGAACGTGGACGTCGCGGACGTGCTCCCGCGCGGCGACCCCAACACGGACGCCGCACACAACCTCACCCAGAAGTTCAAGTCGAGCTTCACGCAGCAGGTCACGTTCCAGTTCCACGTCCTGGACATGAAGAACGCGTCGCAGAAGAAGATCTACGACGATGAGAATGCGGAGCGCCTCAAGGACCGCCGCACGGACCCGAAACCGGACAACATCACGGACGAGCTGTACGTGCGGGCGATGGAGGAAGTCATCCGCTTCACGTTGTCACAGCCGCCCTTCACGGGCAGCGTGGACGCGGCGGGCTTCTACAACCTCATCAACTGGACCATAGCCGGCGGCCAGACCGACCAGAACACCGCTGGCAACGCGTCCTTCTCGCTGCCGGACACGTCACCATCGGGCGAACTCCAGTACCGCACGGTGGACGAGGGCGTGAACCGAGTCGCCGCAGTCTATCTGGCCGTGGACGCCCTCACGTCGCCGAATTGGACGCAGACCGCGGTCCTCATCCTCGTTGACCCAAAGGCGACCGTGAGTGGCAAAGAGATCGGGGAGGCCGCGCTCCACGCACGCGACGCGTGGGTCAAGCACGCGCACGACGACCCCAACGCGTACAGGGTGTTTGGCCCCGAGAACCCGCCACAGTTCACCGTCGATCTCCCTCTGGCCAACGCGCACGCAAGCGCCCTCACGAAGCACGACTTCAGCATCCTTCTCCCCGTCATCGGCGTCTTCATCGCCGTCACGCTGTACATCGCGTTCCGCAACCTCCTCTCGGTCTTCATCACGTTCTCCATGCTCATCATCGCCGTCCTGTGGACGTTTGGCGTCATGGGCGCGATGAGGATCCCGCTCAACACGCTGAACCTCGCTGTCGTGCCGCTCATCATGGGAGTTGGCATAGACTACGGCATCCACATGATGAACGAGTACGACGAGTTGCGTCACGCTGGCAAGACCCAGAAGGAAGCGTGGACGTACGCTGGCGGCGGGAGCGCGCTTGCGCTGGCAGTGGGAACGCTCACCACCCTTACGGGGCTCCTAATCATGGTCGTCTCGCCAAGCCTCCTCGTCGCGCAGCTTGGCCTCCTGTCCGCCATCGCGATATCGAGTTGCTTCCTGCTCGCCATCATCTTCATCCCAGCCGTCACGACGCTCGTTTCGACCATCAAGGATCCCGCAAAGACGGCTTCGAAGAAGTACGTGCCCTCGCGCATCATGCCCGCGTTCGCATCAGGCGTGTCGCGCGTGCGCTGGCTAGTGCTCGTCGTCCTCGTCCTCGTGTCCGTCGCGGCCGTGTCGAGCGCCGTCAACATCCGTCGCGAGGCCTTCGGCGATCCGCCGCGCAACTGGCTGCCCAGCGACCCGCTGCGGCAAGAGCACGAGAAAGCGCTCGCAGGATTCTACGAGACGGGCACGGACGACGTGAAGGCGAACGTCATCATCTTCGAGGGCGAAGTGACGGACCCCGCCGCGCACGAGTACATCAACGCGATCACGAGGACGCTTCGTTCGAACGCGGAGAACGGCACGTGGACGGATGCGTCCGGCCAAGCGCACTCCTCGCGCATCATCGCGGACACGCTCAAGGACCTCCCCTTCTTCGTGAACACGTACATCACGGTGAAGGACGGCTTGCCCGGCGCTGGGCGGCTCATGGGCGCGGACGCGCTCGATCAGGCCCTCGCGCCCATCGGACAGAAGGAACCCACGAAGACCCCGCGCTATCCCCAGACGCAAGCCGAGATCAAGCAGACGCTCGACAACGCACACGATTCGCCCCTCTTCCAGCTCGAGAACCTCTTCGTGGACTATCCGACGTACGACACGACGGTCACGATCTTCAGCGTGAAGGCAGCCACGTACGAGGACGCAAAGGACGTGTGGGCCGAGATCCAGGACGCCATCACGCGGAACGAGGCTCTGCGCCCCGCTGCCATCCACACCTCGTTCTTCGGCAACACCGCCATCAACTACCTCTTCGTCGTCAAGCAGGTCCCGTGGCTTGGTTACATGAGCATCGGGACGAACATCGCCGTGTTCCTCATCGTGTTCGCGTTCACGCGCAACATCCGAGCGACGCTCGTGGTGGGCGCGTGCAACTTCCTCAGCAGCGCGCTGTGGATCGGCGCACTCACACTCCCATTCATCGACATCGGCCTCTCTATCAGCCTGACCTTGCCGCTCATCTTCATCTTCTGCATGGGCAGCGACTACGGCTTGCACTTGGCGTTACGCTGCCGCAAGGTGGGTGACACGTACCTCACGTTCGAAAGCGTGGGCAAGGGCGTGCTGTACAGCTTCGTCACGACCGTGGGCGCGTTCATCGTGTTCACGCAAGTGAGCGACCTCTCTGGCCGGCAAGCCATGGTGGCGACGAGCATCGCCATCACGGTCGTGTTCTTCATGACGCTCGCGGTCGTCCCCATCTTCTTCCCCGTGAAGAAGCACCAGCGCCGCAAGAACCGTGGTATGGTGGAAGCCCGGTTGGACACGCGCACGCTCACGCCCGAAGGTGGCAGCAGCGGCACGCGCGCCCCGTGATCTGGGCCCCCTGCCGCCCGAACGCTTTTCCGTCAAGCGCCACCTGGCGCCCACATGCTCGTCGGCCTCGTGGGCAAACCCAACGTCGGCAAGTCAACGTTCTTCTCCGCCGCCACCAAGGCCCCAGCCGAGATAGCGAACTACCCATTCACCACCATCGA
>JBAZZN010000365.1:0-2930 GCA_041658815.1 Thermoplasmatota archaeon | reverse complement strand
CATCGACGGAGAAACCGCTCACTGCAGCATTGCAAGCCGCAAAGGCCGAGCCCATCACCGAGCTCAGAGAGCAACCCGCCTTCGTCTACCCCGCCGCTCAAGCGAGAGCTGCGAGTTCGGAGATTAGAATCGGCTACTCGGTCCCCGTAAAGGACTTCAACAAAGTGAAAAAAAAGCTTGGCGTTTCGAAGCCCCGCGAAGTCGGCGAAGGTACCTTCACGTACTACCTGAACGAGGCGTTCGACTAAATGCCGGCAAGCTACGAAAAGTTCGACTATACGCTTCGTCCGGCGAAATCGGTGGAGCGCAGGCTTATCGCGGAAACCGTGAGAAAGCTATCAGTGCTTGGCGACGTTAGTCTCTATCGCTACATCGGGTTCGGGTCCGTCGCGTTCGCGGACTTCGTACTGTTCCACAAGGCATTGGGGATTGACGACATGATCAGCGTCGAACGCGAGGAGGGCGATCTTCCGCGCTTCGAGTTCAACAAGCCATTCCAGGGCATCGTCATCGAGCCAGGCCGAAGCGACAATGTCTTGCCACGCCTGGATTGGCGCCAAAAGACGTTCCTCTGGCTCGACTACGAGGGCCCGATCGACGACGCCGCGCTCGCGGACGTCGACCTATTCGTGACGGAGGCCGCGGTCGGCAGCGTCGCGTTCGTGTCCGCGAACGCCCAAGCGATTCTGACCGACGAAATGAAGAAGACACACAAGTCGGAGCGCGCGCTCGAAAGGATGAGCGAGCTCGTGACGGGCGGCCGACTCCCGACCGAGCTTAAGCCGGACGACCTGCACGGAACGAAACTCACAACGCTGTTTAGGCAGCTTATCCGAGACCAGATCGGGCGCGCACTCTCTGCCAGAAACGCCGGCGCGAGCGCCGCGACGCGCGTCTTTGCGAAAGAGGTGTTCGACGTCGAATACCGTGATGGCGCCCGAATGATGACCTTCGGTTTCCTCATCCATCGCGCGGATCAGCGAGCCCTGGTGGCCGGCTCAGGGCTTGACAACCTCGATTGGGTCCCAAAGTCTGCACTCGATCCACCCTTCTCGATCGAGCTCCCTCTCTTGACAGTGCGCGAGCGCCGCCACCTTGAAGGCCAGTTCCCCTACGTGAAACTCGACGAGGTCGACCCCGACTGGCTTCGCGAACTCGGCGCCGAACAATACCGCAGATTCTATCGCCACTATCCCAACTACGTCGACCTCGAAATGTAGGCGGCTGGGCTTCCTCCTTAGCCCCCAGGTGCGTAACACAGCGAGCGCGGCAGTTGCTCGCCCGCAAATCGGATCGGCTGCTGCGTATACTTGGCATCGAGGTCAACGACCTACGAGACGCGCCATTTAGTCGGAACGCTATGCCTGTTGGCTCTCAACTTGGCGCCTTGTCGTTCGAGAATTCTCGCTGGGAAGGCGCGTCGTCGAGGATGCTTAAACCCGAGTTCCGAGCACGGAAGGAGCCACCGAAGTTGGATTCCGACCTTGGGGCTCGTGAGGCCTCGCACATTGGCGAAAGGCACGCATGGTTCCCCATGCGGGGCGTCCCCTTTTGGGGCCGCTGTGCGCGAGCGCGGCGCCTTGCCGCCGGGGGCGGACTTAAGCTGTGCGGCCGCCTCCACGACAACATGTCCGGCCGCACAGGACCTTGCCCCTACTGCCGAGCAACTACGACGCACGAGCATAGGTCTGGTGAAACGTGGGTGTGTCAGCGATGCGGGAATCCCATGGGCACGCTCCGGACGTGATATGGTGCCGCCTCAATCGCCGCCGGAGTCACGCGTAACAAACGCCAGAGGATCGCGCGGGTCTCCAAGTAACGCGTTCGCACGCTGACGCCAATAGGCGAGCTACTTTTGGCCCAGTCCGTCGGGGCTTGGATGTGGGGGTAAGACTACGGGACGCCTCGTCGGTCGAGATGCCCGCCAGGGATGCGCGTCGTTGGGAATCTGCGGGTCCGAGTTCCGGGCACGGAATGGGCCACCCGGATTGGAGTCCAACGTTGGGGCCCGTGATTCGTGGGGGCCTCGCCCAAGACCGAAAGGGCCGCGTGATCTCCCCCAGGGGCGTCCTCTTGGAGGCGCACGAGGCGCGTGGGCGGCGCCTTGCCGCCGAGGGCCTCGACGTCCGGGGCGCCGAGCGTGCCGCAGGAGAACTCGGGGCTTGGGGCCCATGAGCCGGGACTTCGGCCTGGAGGTACACGCGGGGTCCTTCTAGGGGAGTGCGGGCGCACCGCGACGTTTGATAGCAGCAGGGACACATCGAAGGGCGGTCCAGGAGCATCGTGTCAAGGTGTTCGACAGTCCAGCGGGCTCGCATCGGGACATCAGGAGTCCACGCCGCGGAGGGGCGCCTCTGCCGAAAGGGGGCTGAGTCGCCCTACCCCGCTTCTTGGACCCTCACCTTAGGATGGACGCGCGCGCGTTTTACTGCGACACCGCGCGCGCGATATCATCGCGTAGCGGAGAGGGTCCAAGGGGGGTAGGGCTTGGTCATCCCCCAGCGGCAGAGGCGCAACCTCTCCGCGGAGTGAAGAACCATGATGTCCCGACAAGCAAGCCCGCAGGAAAAGTCGAACACCAAGTACACGACGCTCAAGGAGTCGCCTTTCGCCGTGTCCGGCAGCGCGAACGTCGCGGTGCGCACGACGCACTGGGCCGAGAAGGACCGAAGCGGCGTGTACGTCCAGCTTCGGAAGTCCCAGCTCAAGGGCAAGGGCAAGCCCGCCGAGTTCAGCTCGGTCACGCTCGGGGCCGACCCGGACGTCGTCGAGGCCATCGGCAAGGCGCTCCTCGCCCACGCGCAAGAGCTGCGCGCCAAGAAGTAGGACGCCCGGAGGGAGCCGATGCGTCCCTTTCTTCTTCACTCGGCCGCGTGGGCACGAGGACGAGCCCGAGTCGAGGCCCCGAGCATGAGGTGGCTCGGTGGGCG
>JBAZZN010000364.1:0-2939 GCA_041658815.1 Thermoplasmatota archaeon | reverse complement strand
GACCGTGACTGGGTACAGGATCTACCGTGGACTCGCCCTGGACTCCGTCACCTTGATCGCCTCAGTCGCGCCCTCGTTCGCGTACGCGGACCAAGCCCTCGCTCCAGGCACGACTTACTATTACGTCGTGACGGCGACCAATGGGACGGCCGAAGGCATTGGCGCCCAGGCCACCGCTTGGACTTTCGGGCCGCCACGCACGGGGCCCACGGGCATCAGCATCGTGCCAGGCGCAGGCTCCCTCAGCCTCTCCTGGTCCCCACCGACGGATGACGGCGGTGCGGTCCCCACGGACTACTCCGTGTACGCCGCCACTGGTTCGACCCAAGCGACCGACGGGCCTGGTCTCGTCGGGCACGAGGTGTGGACGCTCCAGATGGACGCGGATGACGCGGGGCAACCTTCCGCTGGTCTGACGCGTGACGCAGGACCCGGTGGCGAGCACGGTGTGCTCCACGGCGTGAGCGCGACGACGGGCCGCTTTGGCGCGGGGTACCGTTTCGCTGGTGTGAACCAGTGGATCAGCGTGCCCGATACCGTGGCGATGCCGCAGGGCACTATCATGGTCTGGGTGAACGCATCGGACCTCTCGCAAGAAGGGCGCATCGTGTTCAAGGAGGACCCCGGGACCTGGATAGAGATGCTCCTCAACACGGATCCCACTACGCACTACATCGGGTTCGAGACGGACCACGCAGCTCCCAGCGTGATCAGCTCGACCCCACTGCAAGCCGGCGTGTGGACGCACATCGCCGCGACTTGGGGACCAGGCGGCCGAGCACTCTACATCAACGGCGTGCTGGACGCATCCGACAGCTCGCAAGTGGGTGTGGGCTCGCGCTTCACCCAGACGATGATCGGGAACAGTCCCAATGACGTCACGACTGGCGGTTTCAATGGTGTCCTGGATGAGTTCCGTGAGTATGACGTGCAGCTTGACGCCGACATGATCAACACGATAATGATGACTCCGTACCTCACAAGCTCCCAATTGCTTTCGCACACGGGCACGACGACGAGCTACTCGGACCGCGGCCTCGGCCCCCTCACGATGCGGTCGTACCGATTGGCGGCCTCGAACGGATTCGGCGAAGGCGCCCTCTCCGCACCAGCGATCGGCGTGACCCTCCCGACTTCGATCATGCCCTCAGGGCTCACAGTGGCCGTGGGGCCTGGGGAAGGACAGTTGTCGCTCGCGTGGGACGCGCCAACCGACCCGAGCGTCCAGACGACGGGATACCGCATCGAGCGCGGGTCATCCGCGGTGAGCATCGTGCCCTACGTGGACATCGGGACAATCACCACGTTCGTGGATTCTGGGATCCCCTCTGGGACGCTCGAGTACTATGACGTCCGTGCGTTGACGGCGAACGGGACGACCGACGCCTCTTCCATCGTGAGCGCCCGCACCTTCGGCGCGCCCCTCGCTGCCCCCACGTCGCCTGCAGCCACCACGGGTCCTGGCAGCGGAGACATCACGTTCACATGGTCACCTCCAGCCGCGACGATATCGGAGCCCATCTCGGGGTTCCACGTCCTCAGGTGCGACTCGGGGGATGAGTTGCTCGCAGACGTCACGATCCACACGTTCACCGATCACGGACTTGGCGTGAACTCGACGCATTGCTATCGTGTGTCTGCGTTCAACGACTACGGCGCCGGTCCACCATCCGCGACTGCCTCCGCCACGACGTTCGCACTGCCGGCTGCTCCCTCGACGCCCTGGACCGTGGCAGGGGCCAAGTCCATCACGGTGCGTTGGGCACCGCCTGCGTACACGGGGGGAAGCCCCATCAGCCTCTATCGTATCTACGCAAGCAACGCCTCGGGCCAAGAGGAGCCCATCGGAACGACCACCGGGACGACTCTCACGGAGACCGGGCTTGCGAACGGGCAGAAGCGCTACTACCTGATCACGGCGGAGACGATCGCTGGCGAGGGCCCCATGAGTGGTGAGGGTTCCGGTAAGAGCCTCACCCCGCCAGGCCCACCCAGGAGCCTCAAAGCAACGCCACAGCCGACAACCCGCGAGGTCCTGCTGACGTGGTCGCCACCACTCACGGCCAACGAGATCCCCATGACGTCGTACCGCGTCTATCGCGGGACGGCGCCAGGCGACGACACATGGCTCTCAGAAGTCGGCGGCAGGGTGCTCACTTACACTGACAGAACGTGCGACATCGGCGTCACCTGTTACTACCGCGTCACTGCGGTGGGCGCCGCTGGTGAGGGACCCAAGTCAGGGGCAGCGTCTGCTCCCGGCACTTCGCTTGGCGTGGGCGTCCCCGGGTCCCCCAGCGACGACTCCGCGGACACAGCACGGCTCATCGGCCACGAGATCACCGTTCTCCAGATGGACAGCGACGATTACGACCATCCATTGCCCGGAATGACCAGTGATAGCTCACTTGCACAAGACGAGGGTCTCATCACGGGCGCCACGCTGACGTCTGGTCGGTTCGGGGAAGGTCTTCTCTTCCAGGGCACTGGCCAATACGTGTCGCTGCGTGATGCGCTCACGAGTGACCTTGCTCAAGGGACAGTGATGATGTGGGTCAACGCGGAGGACCTCACGCCTGGCCACCTGAGCCTTCTCCTGAAGGTCCTGCCAGGCGTCTTTGGACAGCTTGGGGTCCAAGTATCACCCGACGGGCGGGTCGCGTTCTTCACGTCGCTTGACGGTGGTTCCACGACGCTCGTGAGCGGCCCCGGGTCCGTGCGCGCTGGTGAATGGACGCACATCGCCGTGACTTGGGGGCCTCTTGGGAAGCGGATCATAGTGAACGGCCAACTCGTGGCAAGCAACGCAGACACCGTCGGCACGGGCGAGCTATCAAGCGTCACGGAGATCGGTATCGACCCCAACGATCATGCCCACACTGGCTTCCACGGCGTCATCGACGAGTTCCGCATCTATGACGCTCAGCTCGCCGATGGCG
>JBAZZN010000363.1:0-2949 GCA_041658815.1 Thermoplasmatota archaeon | reverse complement strand
CTGGGGCCTGCCGGCCATCGACGAGATGAAGGCCAACGTCGAGTACCGCTCGGTCCAGATGCAGTTCAGCGAACTTGACAGCACGATCCGCGAGCTGGTCGCCGGCACGACGGAGAGGACCGCGAAGCGCTGGCAACCCGCCATCAATCGCGGGTCGGTGAGCGTGATGAACAACACGGAGCCGTGGCTATTCGCCACCGAGTTCTACAACACGTCCACCTCCGCGATACTCCCCCAGCCGTACACCAACTTCACGTGGACGAACCTGAAGGACGGCGACAACACGCTGCGCATCTACAACAAAGGCCGCGACCTGAACGCCGTCAAGGTCGAGGCGTTCATCGTCACTGGCACGGCGAGCCTGACCACGCTCAACGTGAGCGCGCCCGGAGGGACCTTCCCATTACTCGTCGGGCCGTTCCTTGGCGAGCAGATGACGGGGGCGAACCTACCGTCGTTCCCAAACGGCTCGTACTACGATTTCGAAGTGTACAAAGTAGTCGCCGGTTCCACGACCACTCCGCAGAACCTCGATGGGCAGACGTTCAAGTTCCGCATCTGGACTGGTACGACGCTCCTTTCCGAAGCGTGGTACTTGAACACGAGCCGCATCGACTACGTGCTCCACGGCCCCGTCACGGAGAAGACCATCACGTCCAACAACGGCGCGCTCATCACGGGATCAGGCACGACCTCCACGACCATCATCTCGAACTCGCCCCCGCTCCCGCCCATCACGAACAACACGGGGCTGCCGCGCTTCTTCGGGCGCATCCTTGCGATCAACGGCACGTCATCCTTCGCCGGCGAAAACCGCTTCGACCTCCTCATCAGCCTCTACTCGACGGTCACGCTCGCGAGCTACGACTGCGGCAAGAACGACAGCTCGGACTGCGCCGTGTCCTCCAAGATATACGTGTGGGGCTCGCAATCCTCGCCTTGGCAAACGTACCTCAACAGCACGAACCAGGGCTATCATTACGGCAAGTACTACGACTCGCTATCTGGCGAGACCGTGCTTGAGGACCGGCAATGGAAGATGGCTTACACGCTCCTCGAATCCAACGTGAGGGTGACTGGATGATGCGTCGCCTCCTCCACAAGAACGATTCGGGCATCTCCGAGGTCATCGGATTCGTCCTCTCGTTCGCCATCAGCTCCATCTTCCTCATGCTCGCGATGAGCTCCTTCTACACGGCCAAGAACAACTCGGACTCGGTCATCACTGCGACCGAGCTGACGGCCATCGCCGACCGCATCGCGGCGGCGGTCATCGAAGCGGGCCTCGTGGGGCAAGAGTTCCCCAACGCGTCGATGAACATCTCCCTCACGCTGCCACAGCAGCTCAACGGCCACGATTACCATGTGGACGCGCACAACTACGGCATCCTCGTCAATTCAACGGATGGCGCGTTCACGGCGAATGCGACGACGTTCAAGCTGGACGCCATCGCGCAGTACGCCGTGTACGGCAGTGCTTACTCGTCCAATGAGCACCTCACGGTGAGCTACTTCATCAACGCCACCGGCACGCCGACGGCCGGCACACCCAACATCATGATCACAGGAGTCTGAGACAATGGAGACCCAGGTCGCGTTCCCGAAGTTCGTCCAAGCGCTCAAGGACTGCGGAGCAGCGAGCGTCCACGGAGCCGCGTTCCTTTCTGACCCGAACGGGGCGTGGAGAGCGATCGAGCCCGCCGTGCGCGCCGCATTCCTTGCTCCTTTGGGCATGCAGGACGGCCCCGAGCTGATGCTCCGCATCGGAAAGAAGCCCGATGCGCCCAAGAGCCTCGACAACGTCCTCGTCACGATCCAAGCTGCCGCGCTGGCACCGGTCCCCCCCACGAGAAGCGCATCCGCAGCAGAAAGCGCGCCAACGCCAGGTGTAGCGGCCGCGCCAGCGCCGCGCTCGCGCAAACAAAAGAAGCAGGCCCCTACTCCCACGACGCCCCCGGCCGCGCCAGAGGCGCCGGCCCCAGCGCCCGAGTCCACCCCAGCGCCCCAGCCCGCGCCGGCGCCCGAGCCAATGCCTGAGATCAAAGCGGAAACCGACTCGACGCCCTCGCCCGAAGCGAGGCCCACCGGGCTCAAGGGCATGCTTGGGCGCTTCAAGGGCAACAGGAAGAAGCCCGACGCATCCGCCTCACCCGAGGCCGCGACGTGGCAAGGCACGATCACTGAGGTCGAGCCACCCTCGGAGCCTGGCCTCAATGTCATCGAGACGTACGCCGTCCAGGAGCCGTACGCGTACGTGCGCATCCTCTACAACCAGAACACACACGAGCACCTCTACGAGACCGTCGAGCCCAAACTCACGGAGCGCGAGTCGAACATCCTCGCGTTCATCGAGAACACCATCGTGGACGTGATCGAGATCGGGCTCTCCGCCATCACGAAGGAATCCGCCGCCGAGCTTCTCCGCAAGCACGCGGACGAGGTCATCTACGACTACAGCATCGTCCTCACGGCGCTCTCGCGCGAGAAGATCCTGTACTACATCCTTCGCGACTTCCTCGGGTTTGGGAAGCTCGACCCGATCATGCGCGACGAGTTCATCGAGGACGTCTCGTGCGACGGCCCCGATGTCCCCATCTTCTTGTACCACCGCAAGTACGAGTCGCTCAAGTCCACCGTGAAGTACCAAGAAGAGCAGGAACTCGACTCGTACGTCATCAAGATGGCGCAGCGGTCGGGCAAGCACGTGAGCATCGCGGATCCGCTCCTCGACGCCACTCTCCCTGACGGCTCGCGCCTCAACGCCACGCTGTCCGACGAAGTGACGTCGGGCGGCTCCACGTTCACCATCCGCAAGTTCAAGGAGGACCCATTCACGCTGCCCGACCTCGTGCGGTCCGGCACGATGAACGAGGACCTCTTAGCGTACTGGTGGCTCGCCGTGCAGAACGGCGCGAGCGCCATCTACGCAGGCGGAACGGCGTCAGGCAA
>JBAZZN010000362.1:0-2972 GCA_041658815.1 Thermoplasmatota archaeon | reverse complement strand
GCTCTACTACGTTCCCGGCACGCGCTTCATCGGCTTCATGAGCTTCGGCTCGCCCCCGGTTCCAGACGAAGGCGGCCACACGACTGGCACGACGAGCCTTGCGGCAGGCGCGCTTGGCGAAGCGCCTGACGCGTACATCGTCAGCTTGGGCGGCGATTGGATCACTGGCATCCGGTGGGCCGCGCGGCAACCCTGGATCGATAGCATCAGCATGAGCCTGGGCATCTGGGTGGGCACGTGCAACGTGGGCGGTGTGTGCGAGCCCGCGCAGGCAGGCTCGGGCAACGTGTACGTTCCGTTCAGCATCCCATACGCGCAGAAGTTGGCCTACGAGTCGGGCAAGCGCGTCTTCACGGGCTCGTCCCAAGGGTGGGAAGCTGGCGTCGGCACGTCCGACGGCACAGTCCCCTACGCGGGAGCAAGCGGCCCTTGCCCCTACACTTGGACGGGCGACTTCACGGGCACGCCTTGGACGTTCTCCGTCGAGACCTACTGGCCGTGGACGGAGCTTCCGTGGAAGACGTCGTGCAACCCTGACGTTGTCGCGCAGGGCTGGGACCTCGTGGCCGCCTCCGCCGGGTCGCTCAATGGCCACAACGACTTCGGGCACACGAGCGGCGCGACGCCACAAGCTGCCGGAGCATACACGAACGTCGTGCAACGCGGCCGCGAAACGCTCGGATGGCACGGCGTCGGCACCATGCCATTGGCCCTCGCGGGAGGCATCGCGTCCCCGGCAACGCTGGGCGACGGTGTGTTGGGTCTCGCGAGTCCAGACGCCACGCTTCCCGCGGCGGGCCCGCTCGCGGACGGCGTGCTCACCGTGCGCGAGGCGGAGCGCGTGTACCTCCACGGCCTGGAGCAGGTAGATACGGTCACGTCGTTCGAGCGCCACGGCTCCGATCCGCGTTGGGAGAACGACGCGACCATCGTCCCGCCCGGCGGCGAGTACGCAAGCGAGGGCTACGGCCTCCTTACTGGGACGGCGCGGCACACCATGGTCGCCGTCATGCTCGGAGAAGAGCCGGAGCCTCTGCGCACGGAGGACGACGCGGCCTACGCGAGCGGCTGGGCCGTCCGGCAAGCGTTCTGGGCGCCCCAGATGGCTGACGAGGTCTGGGTCTTCTGAGAGGCCATGGGGAGCCCGCCCACCACAACTCTTTTGTCTGCGCTGCGGGGCTTGCTCGCCATGCGCGTCCTCGTCGCCCTCATGGCGCTCGCTGCCCTCGTCCTAGCCGGTTGCGTCACGCCCGGCTCGCTCCTGAGCACGAGCAGCGTTGCGCCCCTCAAGCTCGACTTGCTCGCGGCGACGGACTCCCTGTGGCCGGACCACCAGAACGAGCCGCACCCTTCGTATGGTTGGCCCACGCTGACGCACCCAGCGACTGGCGCAGAAGTGCCCGCGCTGTGGAAGCCGATCCCTGCGGCCAACGTGACGAAGATAGCTGGCCTCAAGCACGTCGCGCAGTCCACGAAGGACGTGAAGACGGGCGCCGGCGTCGCGCTCTTTGGCAGCCTCGCCGTCTTGCCGGGCTTCAGCAAGGAGAACTACGTCATTGATATCAGCGAGCCTACGGTGCCCAAGGTGCTTGGCAAGTGGGAAGGTTCAGAGCGCGGCGCGGCCGTCATGGCGTTCCCGGACGGGCGGCTGTACGGAGTCATCAGCACGGACGCGGGCAT
The DNA here is from genome assembly GCA_041658815.1 of Thermoplasmatota archaeon. Classification (GTDB taxonomy): domain Archaea; phylum Thermoplasmatota; class SW-10-69-26; order JACQPN01; family JAJPHT01; genus JAJPHT01. The sequence goes on along the minus strand of JBAZZN010000362.1, from coordinate 1,292 downwards.
CGACGTCGTGAACCTCACTGACCCCACGCACCCAGAGATCGTGAGCCAGATCAAGCCCAAGACTGGAGGCCACAAGGTGGGCGTCGTGCCAGGCACGCCCATCGTGTACAACGCCAACAGCGCGGGCGGCGGCACGACGAGCTTCACGGGCCAAGGCGGCGCTGGTCAGACGGAGATCTACGATCTCACGGACCCCGCGGCCCCCGTGCTCGTGCAGGAGTTCAAGAACGGATTCGGGTGCCACCACATCTTCTTCTGGAACGACGCGTCGCAGGACAAGCACCGCGCGCTGTGCGCCGGCATCGAGTACACGCAGATCTGGGACATCAAGGACCCCAAGGCGCCCAAGGTCATCGTTAGCATCCCCGTGCCCCATGGGAACCCCGCGCTTCCCTCCATGAGCGCGCCCAACGCCCTACCCCTCATGTTCAGCCACACGGCGTTCCTCAACCAGAACGGCAACATCCTCATCGTGGGTGACGAGCTGATGGGCGGCGGCCCCGCCGCGTGCGACGGCGTGCACACGCCTGTCGCGGACAAGTCTGGGCCATTGGGCAACCTCTGGTTCTACGACATCAAGGACGAGAAGAACCCCAAGCTCCTGGGCTGGTTCAGCCCTCCCCCCTCCCAGGCGACGGATCCGCGCGCGCCCAACGCAGACCCCACGAATCCGTCCGGCACCGTCTTCAGGACGCCAGGGTGCACGGCGCACCATGGGCGCATCGTGAGCGATCCCGAGGGCAAGAAGCAACTCCTCGTGATGGCGTGGTACAGTGCGGGCGTCGTGCTCGTCGATTTCACTGACCCCACGAGTCCCAAGCTGGTGGACGAGTGGAACCCCGGCGCGAACACGTGGGAAACGTGGTACTACAACGGGTATGTGTTCACGGGCGACTTGAACCGTGGGCTGGATGTGTTGACGTTCAAGTGAGGCCGCTGAGCCGATCTACCACAACGCTTTAGGCCCCCTCCCGTCGCTCGCCCCTGCATGAGCCCCCGCCATGTCGCGGCCCTCGCCGCCATCCTCCTCGCTGCCCCCGCCCTCGCGGGGTGCGTGTCGCCTGGCGGATCGCTCTCGACTAGCAGCCTCGCGCCGAAGCTCGACTTGCTGCCCCTGGCGAACACGTCGCTGTGGCCCGACCACCAGAACGAGCCGCACCCCGCTTACGGCTGGCCCACCCTCACGCACCCTGCGACTGGCCCCAACGTCCCCAAGCTCTGGGCGCCGATCCCCAACGCGACGATGCCCAAGACCATCAAGGGGCTCGAACAAGTCGCCAAATCGCCCGCCA
>JBAZZN010000361.1:0-2977 GCA_041658815.1 Thermoplasmatota archaeon | reverse complement strand
AGGTCGCACCGAAGACGAAGGGCAAGAAGAAGCGCTGAGACCCCCCGCTTAGTTCACGAGCCCCCGGGTCGCTGCAAGCTGCGCGTGCGTCCCTTCGCCATCCTCCCCCCCTTATCGTTCTCGCCGGGCTCGCGGGCTGCACGATCGCCCCCGCGCCGGAAGCGAAGTGCGCCCACGCGGCCGCGACGTACGCGACCCCATTCGTGGCACGCTTACTCGCTCGTCTCGACGAAAGAGAAGCTCCCCGCGTGGTTCGTCAGCTTCACGGCTAAGTGCGCGCAGATGGACAATGCCAGGCATTCAAGATGGATGACGCGCGAGTCATGCCCATGCGCGGGGTCATCGCAGCGGTGGTGTTGCTCATGGCAGCCCTCCTCGCGGGATGCGCGCTCCCCAGCCCAAGCGAGGCGCCAACACAGACGACCCCCACACTGCCCACTCCCTCCGCGCAACCACCACCCCAACCAAACGTGCCCCCGCCTATCCTGCCCAGCCCCCCTGCGCCAGTAGTCCCTACGATCCCCCCATCACCAACTCCGACCACTCCACCCCCCGCGATTCCAAGCACACCCCCTGCTTCGCCATCAGTCCCAACTGCCACGACGCCAGCGACGCCAACGCCCCCACCCTCACCACCCACGCCCACACCAACGCCAGTCACCCCGGCCCCCCAGATCACGACGGACCCCCCGGCGTACTCGCCGCAGCCCGCCGTGCCAGTGCGCTTCGAGGCAGGCGCCGATGCCGGTCCCGACAAGCTGAGCCGCCAAGTCACACGCTACGCGCTCGCAGCAGACGGCGCGAACCTGGGCCTCGACGTCGCGGGCGTGGCCGACGCGTCGCTACAGGTCGATTCGCTCTTCCGCCTCCGCAACGTTGACTCTGACCCGCACGCCATCACGCTGTCCGCGCCCGCGGTCAACGACGACGGGATCATCACGTTCACCATGGTGCTTCGGGACGGCGCCGGGGCTGCTGGCGTGCTCGACTTGCGCACCGGGCTACCCCTGAACCTCACTCTGGCTCCTGGTGAGGTCTTGGACGCAGCGCTCACCCTCACGTTGGCTGATGGTGCTGCAGTCAACGCCACAGTACCCCTGAGGCTCGACGTTGACCCAGTCTGAATTGGAAAGCCCCCCATCTTTATATGCCGCAGGGCCAGAAGCAATGACCACTGGGTGACCGGAATGAAACGATCCCCGACCACGCCCCACAAGCGCTTCGCCTCCACCCGTACGCTGACCATTCTTGGAGCACTCCTTATCGTGGGCGTGGCTGCCGCAGCCATCACCCTGACGTACACGACGACCAGCACGCTCACCACGAGCGTCACCCCACCACCAGTACAATTCGTGGCGGGCAGCGACTCGGGCCCAAGCGCGCTCACGAACTACGTGACCGCGTACGCGATCTCCACCAACAAGACGTACATGACCGCCACCGTGAAGGGCGTGCCGGAAGCGACGCTGATCGTCGGCTCATTCTTCCAGCTCACTAACGTGGACGCGTCCAGCGTGCACTCGGTCACGCTCACGACGACGCAAGTGTCCAATGTCAAGGTGACCACGTACACCATCGCCATCTACAACGGGACGGGCGACACGCTCATGGGCACGCTGGACCTCACCGCTGCAAGCCCCACCGTGACCTTCAGCGCGGGTCCCAGTGCGACGTACTACGGAAAGATCACGCTCACGCTTGCGACCGGCGCGGGCCTGGACAACGTGGCGCTGTCGAACGCGTTGACGCTCACGACCGTGTGATGTTGTGCCGCACGCTGGCGGCCCGGCCCCGGGGCACAAATTCCCCCGTGCAACGTGCGTCTTCGCTTCCTTTCCACGAGTTTGTACGCGAAGCCGCGAAGCGGCGCGAAGGAGGAGCCGGATCTCTTCGCGGTCTTCGCGACTTCGCGTACCAAGAATCATGCCGCGGACTCGAAAGCGGTGCAGATTCCCCAGCAGAACCATGGATGGAATTGCGCCCCGGGGCCTGGCGGCCCACAACCATTATCGCGCGTCGCCGCCCGTCCGCTCGCCATGAGCAAAGTCGCGATCGTCACTGGCGCGGGACGCGGACTCGGAGCAGCGACGGCAGAGCGCCTAGCGCAGGACGGTTGGGACGTCGTCGTGAACTACCGGCACACGGCCGAAGGTGCCGAGACCGTCGCGACCACAGTGAAGGCGTTCGGCCAGCGCGCGCTCATCGTGAAGGCGGACGTCACGCACTTGGACGAGGTGGACGCGATGGTAGCGACCACCATGCACGAGATGGGCCGCATCGACGCGGTCGTGAACAACGCAGGCGTGTACCACCGCAGCACCGTGGACAAGCTCGATATGTCGGACTGGCACGACGCGCTCGACATCAATCTGACCGGTAGCTTCCAAGTCATCCGCGCGGCGCTCCCGCACTTGCAGGAGGGCGCACGCATCGTGAACTTCAGCAGCGTGCTGGGCGCCATGGGCAGCAAGCACGGAGCGCACTACGCGGCCAGCAAGGCCGGAGTCATCGCCATGACGAAGAGCCTCGCCAAGGAGCTGGGCGCTCGGGGCATCCTCGTGAACTGCATCGCGCCAGGCGCCATCGCGACGGACATGATCGGCGCCGACACGCCCCAGGAGCGCGCGGCCCGCGAACGCACCATCCCGCTTGGGCGCGTGGGCAAGCCAGAAGAGATCGCAGGCGTCGTGAGCTTCTTGCTGGGCCCAGACGCAAGCTACGTCACTGGACAGACGCTCCACGTGAACGGTGGGCTCTATAGCTAGCCGCCAACTCACAGCGTCGTGAGCACGATCAGCAACGCGGCAAGGCCCAACGCCAACGCCGCAAAGGAAGCGACGTGATCCAAACGGTCCTCCAGGGACCACCAGGAAGCGAAGTGCGACACGCTATGCTGGTAGGTCGGCTTGGAGCTTGTCAGTTTCGCTTCCGTTCGGGAAGCTCCCCTCACAATGTCGTCCGCTTCGACCAATGACGA
>JBAZZN010000360.1:0-2981 GCA_041658815.1 Thermoplasmatota archaeon | reverse complement strand
CCCATGTAATCCACGTCTTCTTCCCATTCAGGCACGTGGATTACATGGGCATGGCGATGGCGCCACTTGTGGGACTCGGCATGATGATGGTGTATGACCAGACGCTCGCGAGCCGCATCCCCGCAGACCGCCAGCGAACGCGCGGCCTCTTCGTCGTGGGCCTCGTCGCGCTCCTCGCCGTCTCCGCGTTCCTCAGCCTCCCACCACGCGAAGTCCTCGGAGGATTCGAAGAAGGCGTCGGCGATGACGAGGTGGCAGCAGTGGAATGGGTCGCCGCGCATCACGATATCATCCCAGAGAACGCGACCATAGCCGCAGACCACCGCGTCTCATCGCTGCTTTGGGGCATGGCTGGGTTGCATCCCACTTGGGACTACACGCCACGAACGTACCATAGCGAGGACGCCCTCGACGTCTTGGACGAACTCCGCGCAGCCAAGGTGCCAGCCAATGGCAGTCAACCCACTCGCGTTGACTACGTGTTCCTCTCCCCAGAGATCACGCAAGGCGTCACGCTCCTCCAGTGGGAGAACTCCGTGCCCATGAGCCAGAAAGCCATCGACAAGTTCGACGACGCCGCGCTCTTCACGCCAGTTTACTTGGAAGCGGGCGTGCACATCTACAAGGTGAATTGGGGCGCCACGAACAGTAGCGTGTCCTGACGTCGGGCGAGCGCACGGCGCGTCGCTTCCGGATCGTCTCGTGCTGGGGTCTTGGTGATCGCGAGCGCGAGCGCACACGCACGAGGCCATGCCAGAAACGCTTATCAGTGGGGCAGGGCTCCGAGGATTTCGCACCCTGGCCCGATTGGGGTAGCCTGGTCATCCTTGGGGACTGTGGATCCCCGGACTCGTGTTCAAATCACGGATCGGGCCCTAAGGAGGGGGCCCGGGGGAGCGCTCTCCCCCGGAGTCTCCTCCGCGCGCGCGTCGCGCGCGGTTGGCTCACGCACGCTGACGTCGGCTGGCTGGCCTTGCCCAGGGGCCTCGCCAGGACCAACATGTTCGCGTACTTACGGACACCTTCATATATCGTCCTCAACTATACGGACACATGGCCGGTCTCTCAGGGAGGCGAGCCCACGTGGCCCAAGATGTCGGCTGGGGGAACGTGCCTCAACGCGTGATGATGCACCTCCTCAAGGAGCGAGCCACGTTTGGCAGCGTGCGGGAACTCGCGCGGCAACTTGGCGTGGGCCACTCCAAGGTGGCGGAGGTCGTGAACTTCCTCGTCTTCCACCGCGCGCTCCGAGTAGCGGACGCTGGGTTCGTCGTCGAGTGGGAGCAACTCGCGCGCATCATGGCGGCGCTTCGCCTCCCCGCGATAGTCCCCGCGCGGACCATCGACCTCCCGATCCCACAAGCCGAGTTCCACGACCGCCTGCGCGACGCTGAGATATCACACGTCTTCGGTTTCACCACCGCCGCGAACGCCCTCGCATACTTCGAGCCCCACCCGGAGGTCTGCGTTCTCATCGCGAAGCCCGACATGAGCCGTGTCGCAAGGCTCCTCGATGAGGTGGCCATCGCGCACGAGCATCGCCGTGGTCGCGTGTCAAGCGAAGCATCCCGCAGCCAAGCGCGCGTCCTGCTCTTCGCGGACAAGCTCGATCGGTTGGACGTCGTGGACGCGAAGATCGGCGTCGTCACGAGTCTCCACCAGACGTACGTGGACATCCTCCACTTCCCCCTCGCGGGCGCGCACGCGGATTTCCTGAAGAAAGCCATCGAGAAACGCTGGGCCCGCGACCACCCTGAGACCGCCTCACCACGAGCGAGGAGCGCCTGATGAGCGAGAGAGACGATCGCGTCCGCATCATGGACGTGCACGCTGAGCCCATCGCGAAAGCATCATGGGACTACTTCTTCGCGTTCTTCCAAGAACTCGGCAAGATGAGGAAGCACGCCATCCTCGAGGGCGGGTGGGCCGTCGCTGCCTACGGAAGCCCCGTAGCCAGCGTGGACATCGACATCATCATCCGCGAGGACGAGTACGACGGCGACCACGACTACTACGATCTTCTCCATGCAGAAGGCCGCTTCGAACGAGAGGTCCTCTCGGCCGTGGATTGGAGCTTCGCCGACTTCAACGCCGCCTGGGCCACCACGAGTGGATACGATCGCACGAAGCTCCTCAAGAACCGAACACGCAAGACGACATTGCAAGCGCCGGATGGGCGCACGCAAGAAGTCACGATTCCCACGCTCCCCGCGCTCCTCGTCATGAAACTCAAGGCATTCCGCGACCGCGAACTCCAGTACCGCGTCATGCGTGACCCCGCCGAGATCGCCTCGTTCGACCCGCACGAGATCCAGCAGATCCACTCGGACGAGGATCACCGGTTGCGCAAAGCCGCCAAGGACATCGTCGACATTGGGTACCTCTGGGCCCAAGCGACCAAAGCACAACGCCAAGAAGCCGTCACGATCCTCCGCGAGAACAAGCTACGTGACCTCGTCGCGAAAGCTATCACAGCGTGCGATCCCGCCGTCGCCAGCGCCGCGGACTACTTGATCGGCAAGCACTCCCTCCGCGGTCATGCCGGAGAGATTCGCGATGCGCTCCTCAATGCGCTGTGAACGTGCGCATACGACAGCGTTCACGAGCCCCCGTTTCCCGGGCCCAAGCGACCATTCTCCCGAGCCCAAGTGCGTTCCTACTCGTGTTCAAATCACGGATCGGGCCCTAAGGAGGGGGCCCGGGGGAGCGCTCTCCCCTGGCGTCTCCTCCGCGCGCACATCGTGCGCGGCCGGCACACCCCGCCGCTCAAGCAACCGCTTCCCAACGAGCCTAGCGCCGCCCCTGACGGCTGCGCCTCCCTCGCCCGTTGGTGATAGCAGCATGTCCATCATCCGCCCTTTCTCGTCGAGCACGCGCGCCATGTCCTCGTCCACCGTTCCCTCCGCGAGGAAGAAGTGCGCCGTCACGGGCTTCGTCTGGCCGCGGCGGTGGATGCGGTCCATCGCTTGGCGATGGTCCGC
>JBAZZN010000359.1:0-3015 GCA_041658815.1 Thermoplasmatota archaeon | reverse complement strand
CTCCATGGGGTGCAGCGTGCCGCTCATGACGACGCTGGCATGCACCGCGTCGAAGACCGGCTTCGAGAGGACGCTTGGGTCGAGGATCTTGTAAGCGAGGCTCGCCGTGGGCTCACGCGTCAGGATGCGCGCGAGGCCGCGCCGCTCGATCTTCCAGTTGTTGAGGAACTCGTGGAGCGCGAGGAGGCCACGCGAGTCCGTCTTGAACTTCTCCTCATAATCGCCGATGGCGTTCTCCAGCGACTCAATGAGGCCCGCATAGTCCGTCTTCACGAGCGCGCTTGCTTTGGAGAATGCCTTGTCCACGGCCTCGATGAGTTCCTCGCGCGCCGCGTAGCGCTCGCTCGTGGAGATCGGCCGGTCGTCCGCGGGGTCCGAGTGCGTCTCGACCTCGGCCAGTTCGCTCAGCACGAGCCGGAGCGCTTCGACCAGCCGGCCAAGAGACGGGCGGTCGAGGTCGTTGACCTCATCCATCGCCTCGTCGAGCACGTACTCGTTGAGCGAGAGCGCGAGGTGATCACGGATGCGGTCGGGCAGGTTGTGCGCCTCGTCCACGACGAGGATGACCTCGGCCAGGTCAAGCTGCAAGCGCTCCTGCATGCCCGAGCGCATCTTGCTGAAGAAGTAGTTGTAATCGCACACGACGACGTGCGCTTGCGCGGCGAGGTCGATGGCCGCTTGGTGCGGGCACACGCCGCAGTCAGTGGAAGCGATGACGAGTTCCTCGACGTGGTGCACCTTCTGCTTGAGGAGGCGGATGGCTTGCCCGTTGGCGGTCTCCCAGTACTCGCACTGGTGCGAGACCTGCTCGCGGCGACAGAACTCGCTGAAGCGCTTCGAGTACAAGTCGCGTGCTTCCGTGCGCGGGCACATGTCCTGCTTACCGATGATATCAGACACGACGAAGGGCACTCCCGCCTTCTGCCGGATGGCCTTCAGCGTATCGACGGCGATCTTGTGCTGGCTCTGTTTGGACGTGAGGAAGAAGAGGCGCTTGTTGTTCGCTAGTGCGTACGCCACGAGCGGCGCGAGCGTGCTCACGGTCTTGCCCAGCCCAGTGGGCGCGTGCGCGAGGAGGTGCCGTTTCTGCGCGGCGGCCTCGGCCACGTCCACCATGAATTGGCGCTGTCCCTCGCGCACGCTTCCGAAGGGAAAGAGGTCCGCACCAGGAGGAAGCTCGATGACGTCTGGCGTCTTGGGTTCGCCCGCTGCTCGTTTGGGGGCGGCATCGAGGGCTTTCGCCTTGGGCTTCTGCTTCGTGCTCGCGTGCACGGCGGGGCGTGCCGAGGCGGCCGCCTTCGCCGCATCCGAATGATCCGGGCCCGCCTTCTTGTTGAACCAAGCAAGGGGCTTGTCCACGCTGCCCACGCCATCGCACTGGGGGCAATATGCCACCGCCCTCCCACGCACGCTGCGCCGCAGGAGGAGCGCCTTGCAGGTGGGACAGAACACTGGAGCGAGCGAGGAGCCTCTACGTCAAAAGGTTTCTCCGGGGGTCACGACGAGAAAACGAGTTCCGCGACTCTCGAAATCCAGAATGTCGTGCCTGGTTCAATCATGCCGGCATCGAGGATGAACTCTTCGTGAGCTTCCCCAAACTGGTCGCGCCGCAGTGCCGCGGTCCTTTCCATGGCATAAGCCCGCACTCGTGCGGTCGTCCCGCAGAGTCCGCGGGCCACTTCCCTCTCAAGTCTCAGTGTTGAGTTGACGAAAACCGCGACTTCGCGGAGAACTCTCCCGGCAGAGGACGTCAGCCCGCCTGAGCTCACTCAGGGCAGGAGGCTGCCCCAGCCGGGGTCTGGCGGGGGTGCTGGGCAGGGCTCGTGGACTTCGACGAGCGCCCAGAAGTACACAGAGCACTGCTCGTAGCCCGGCTCGTGAGATTCGTACCACGAGAAGAGGAAGAATGGCCCAGTCCATGTCATGCTGTTCGTCGTGTAGGGGCCGGTCCCCTGCGCTGAGGGAGAGCACGTGCGGGTTCCTTCGAACTCCGTGAACGTCTCGTGGACCACGGTCACTCTCACCTGTGTCGACCGATAGTCGAACGTGCACGTCCCGTCGCCATAAGTCCACTCGCGCGCGCACACGCTTGCGCCAATGTCTGGAGTGCAGCCTGGGTCCGCGGCGACCTCGGCTGGCACGAGGATGGTGAAAGCGAGCAGAATGACGGCGGCATGCACGCATTGCGTCATGAGATGGTCACCACACCATCCTGCGTGGTCGGGAAAGTTCGGACCATCACCAGAATGACTTCGTCCCAGCTGGCCCCGTTGATGCTCGCTCCTGTGCCGCAGGTCAGCGTCGTTGCGGACTGCCATGAAGCTCCAGTTCGATTCATGATCTTGTGCGTCCACCCGCTGTTGCTCCCGCAGTCGACCGTGTAGGTGCCGGATGTTGGAAGCTTCACATGGTGGAAGCTGTATGCTGGAGTTCTTTTTGTGAGCGTGCCGCTCGAGTGCTCAATTACCGTCGTGTGCTGGAGGTGCTGACCCCAGTCTTCAGTCTGGTTTCCGTTGAAGGGGTCCCCCCACGAGAAGGTCTTCTGGTAAAGGCGGATCGTGTATTCCACGAGGGATGCGTTGAACGTGTCGTGGTCGCCCGTGGCGTTCGCCAGGACGGAGTCCACAGCGCCCGGAAGGCCGATGTTGCATGGCAGGTCTTTGCGGGGAGCAATCGCCTGCATGATATCGTTCAGTGTTCCGAGGCCTCCGTTGCTCTGGTAGAGCATTCCCCAGTAACCCGCGCTCGTATGAATGATGTCGCAGAAATCATCCTGGGTCCAGTCGCGCATGAATCGACCCGGTGGTGGACTGTATGTGGTGTTCCTGCCTTTCCAGATATCGCGATACCACGTGCTGTTTGCCGTTTGCTGCGAGTCCTTCCAGACAAGCGTATCGACGACCCTCGCGATTCCCTCCTTCGGAGTATCCCATTCAGGACGGTTCTTGTAGATCTCGGGGGCGAGGACCCACTGGAGATGATGGAAGAACTCGTGCGTCGCGATTGCCCTTCCCA
>JBAZZN010000358.1:0-3047 GCA_041658815.1 Thermoplasmatota archaeon | reverse complement strand
GGCGTACGGCGCGCACGACATCCTCCCGTACACCGAGGACGCGCCCCTCCAAGCGAACCACCCATACGATGCGAGCAAGGCGATGGCAGAATACGCGTGCCGTGCCTACGCGAACACGTACGGGACCCCCATCGCGGTCACGCGGTGCGCGAACATCTACGGTGAAGGGGACACGAACTTCGCGCGCATCGTCCCCTGTACGGCGCGCGACATCCACGCGGGACGCAACCCCGTCATCCTCAGCGACGGCACGCCGGTGCGCGACTACGTCCACGTGGACGACGTCGTCGCGGCGTACCTCGCGATCCTTGGCGATTTCAACGCCGCGAATGGCAAGGCGTTCAACTTCGGGAGCGGGGCGCCCGTCAGCGTCCTTACCCTCGTGGAGCGCATGATAGCCGTCTCCGGCCGCACCGACATGAAGCCCGACGTGCGTGGGCGCGTCCGCGTCGCGGGCGAGATCGACCGGCAGTACCTCTCGAACACGCGTGCACGAGAGACGTTCGGCTGGCAGCCCCGCGTCCCGCTCGACGATGGTCTGAAGCGCGCTCTCTCGTGGTATGGCGATTACCTGCGAGGGCGCTGACTTGTCGCGACGCGTCCTCATCACCGGAGGCTCGGGGTTCGTCGGCCTCCACCTCTGTGCGCAGCTGCGACGCGAGGGGCTGGAGCCCGTCGTGTTCGACCGGTGCGCCCCAAGGATGCCGGACGCGCCCGAGTGGATCGAGGGCGACGTCCTCGACGCCGCTGCGCTCTCGAAGGCCATGGGGGACGTGGGCGGTGTGTTCCACCTCGCGTCCATCCTCTCGGTCGAGACGACGGAGAAGCGTCCGCGTGACACGTTGGACGTCGCCATCCTGGGCACCCGCAACGTGTGCCTTGCGGCCCGCCCAGACCAGCGCATCGTCCTCTCCTCCACGAGCGAAGTGTACGGCGACGCCCCCACCGTCCCCACCGACGAGTCTGCGCCCGTCTCCCCCAAGGGCGTGTATGGGATGGCGAAGCTCGCGTGCGAGCAGTATGTGCGCACGCTCCCGAATTTCACGGTCCTTCGCTACTTCAGCGTGTATGGGCCAGGCCAAGCGCCCGGCTTCGTCATCCCGCGCTTCACGCGCCAAGCCGTGGCGGGCGAGCCAATCACGGTGTACGGCGACGGCGAGCAGATCCGCGCGTTCTGCCACGTGGCAGACATCGCGCGCGGAAGCGTCGCGGCGTACCGCTGCGCGGCAGCGGCAGGCGCGACCTACAACATCGGAAATCCCGCCGAGCCCGTCACGATGAACGACCTGGCCAGACTCGTCATCGCGGAGGCCGCGTCCACGAGCTGCATCACGCACATCACGTTCGAAAAGTCCGATCGAACAGCGAAGCGCGAGATCTACCGGCGCATCCCCGACATCACGGCCGCGCGCAACGACCTCGGCTACGCACCACGCAAGAACCTCAAGGGGGGACTCGACGATGTCATCCGAAGCCTCAAGGAATGAGCCCACCAGCGCCGCCTTGCTCTCCGCTATCGCTGCGAAGGAAGCGCGCGTCGCGGTCATCGGCCTGGGCACGATAGGCCTGCCGCTCGCGACGTTCGCGGCGGCCAGCGGCTTCCGCGTCAGGGGCCTCGACATCGACCCGACGCGCGTGGGCCAGATCAACGACCGGACCGTCCACTTCGAGTACTCCGCCATCCTTCGCGACCTCGACGCGACCCACATGCGCGCGACGACGAGCGCGACGGACCTCGCGGGGACGGACGCGTTCTTCTTCTGTATCCCAACGCCCGTGGACGACCACGGCCGCATCGTGCTCGCGCACCTCCAGAATGCGGCCCAAGCCGTCGCGCCCCACATCCGAGCAGGCGCGCTCGTCGTCCTCGAGAGCAGCGTCGAGATCGGGACGACGCGTTGGTTCGCGAAGGTCATCGAGGACGCCAGCGGGAAGGTCGCGGGCCGCGACTACCACCTCGCATACTGCCCCGAACGATACAACCCCGGCCTCCCGTCCGAGCAGCACGCGCAAGTCATCTACGGCAAGAAAGTCAACCTCGGCGGACCCCTGAGCTATCACAACGTCCCGCGCGTCGTGGGAGGCATCGACGCCTCCTCGACCGCGCTGGCGACGCGGATCTACTCCGAGATCCTCGCATCCAAGATCCAGCCAGTGAGTGCGCCCGAGGTCGCGGAAGCCGCGAAACTGATGGAGAACATCTTCCGCGACGTCAACATCGCGCTCGCCAACGAGTTCGCCGAAGTCCTGGGCGCGTTGGGCGTCGACACGTACGAGGTCGTGAACGCGGCCTCCTCCAAGGGGTTCGCGTTCCTCGCGCACCAGCCGGGCCTCGTGGGCGGCGAGTGCATCCCCGTGGACACGTGGTACCTCATCCGGCAAGCCGAGCGCGTGGGCGTCGCGTGCGACCTCATGCGGGCGGCCCGCAAGGTCAACGACGGCGTCGTGGACCATGTGGTCGGCGCCACCCTCGATGCTCTCGAGAACGAGGGTATCGCCCTCCCCGGGGCGAAGGTCACGATCCTCGGCACCGCGTACAAGGAGAACGTCTATGACGACCGCGTGAGCCCCAGCCGCCAGATCGCACAGCGGCTCCGCGCCAAAGGCATCGACGCCGTCCTGTGCGATCCCGTCGTGAAGGCACACAACCACCGCACGCAGGACACGCTCGTCGATCTCCCCGAGGCGATTCGCGACGCGAACGCCGTCATCCTCGCCACGGCCCACCGCGAGTTCCGCGACATCTCGCCCGAAAGCCTGGCCAAGAGCGTCCGGACCCGCATCCTCGTCGATGCGCGCAACGCGCTCGACCACAAGGCGTTCCGCGCGGCTGGCTTCCGCGTCACGGCGTGGGGGCGGGCGCTGGATGGTTGAGACGCTCCTGCTTGGCGGATCGGGGCGTCTTGGGAGCGATCTCCAGCAGCACCTCAAGGACTGCGTCGCGCCTCCCCGCGCCGAGGTCGACGTCACGACCCCCAGCACGATCGAGGCCGCGCTCCTGAAGTACGAGCCTGCCACCCTCGTCCACGCGGCGGGGTGGGTCGACG
>JBAZZN010000357.1:0-3060 GCA_041658815.1 Thermoplasmatota archaeon | reverse complement strand
TGGCCGAGCCCCAAGCGTTACGAGCGGCGCTCCGGATGCCTACTGATCTTTGCTATCTCGAAACCCCAACGAACCCCACGCTGCGTCTCGTGGACTTGAAGGCGTCCGCCGAAGCCGCGCGCGCGGCTGGCGTCGTGACGGTGGTGGACAGCACGTTCGCTTCCCCAGTGAACTCGAAGCCACATGCGCTTGGCATCGACATCGTCATCCACAGCGCGACGAAGTACCTTGGAGGCCACGGCGACCTCACTGCGGGCGTCGTGTGCGGCACGAAAGCGCTCGTGAGCAAGGTGCATGACGTGGGGAAGCTCCTCGGCCCCACGCTGGACCCGCACGCGAGTTTTCTCCTGGAGCGCGGCCTGAAGACGCTGCCGCTTCGGGTGAAGGCCGCCAACGAGAACGCGCAAACGCTCGCGGAGCACTTGGCGCGCCACGCGGCGGTGCACGCGGTCCACTACCCGGGTCTCGCGTCGCACCCGCAGCACGCGCTCGCCAAGAGGCAGATGCCCGGGGGCTACGGAGGCGTGCTCTCGTTCGACGTCGCAACGTTCGAGCAGGCCAAGAAGTTCCTCGACCGCCTCCGCGTCGTGCGGAACGCTGCGAGCCTCGGCGGCGTGGAGAGCTTGTGCTCGCTGCCCTACCAGCAAAGTCACCGCGGCCAGCCCAAGGACGTGCTCGCGCGCAGCGGCATCACGGAAGGAACGGTGCGCCTCGCCATCGGCGTCGAGGACGCGGCGGACCTCATTGCGGACGTGGACCAAGCGCTCGCGGGGCTGGGCAAGCGATGAAGTGGCCACTCGTCCTCATCGCGCTCTTGCTGGCGGGTTGTTCCACCGCGGTGCCAGCGCAAGAAGGACCAGTGAGCGTCCACCTCATCCACCGTTACGACAAGCCCTCCGACCCTGATCACTTCACCATCGGCACTGGCGCGCCACGCGTTCACCTGAACGTGACGCTGGAGAACTTCTACAGGGCACGCTGCCCCGGACCAAGCGCCACGATCACCCTGAAGGACCCCACGGGTGCGGAGTACGCGAAACTCGAGTCTCCCCAGCTTCCCACGAGCGATTGCGTGAAGACGTTCGAGCAGAACGACACCGCACTGCGACCAGGCACGTGGACCGTCGAGTACGCGGGCGGCTCGAACTACATCGGGAGCATCGTGGACGTGCGCTCATAGGGGCCAGCGTTTCCGCAGCAGCTTGGCCAGCCGCTCTTCGAGCGCTTTGGCGGGCGCGTCGGGCAGCGATATCATGGTCGTCGTCCCGACGACGCCCTTGCCGCTACGTTGCGTGCGCACGAGGCCATGGCTGTCCAGTTCCTTGAGGAACGTCCAGAACTGCGTGTGCGCGCGCGGCTTGTCCCCGAACTCTTCGCACACGAGGGCGTACTGTTCCTCGGCTTCGCCCGTCGTGGCGAAGGCGCCCGCGGTGCTCTTCTTGAGCACGCGTGCGATGGCGAGGAGGGCAAGAGCATGATGCTTGTCGAGGTCCTCCAGCTTCTCGTCGCTTAGCGTCTCCGTGGATGCGGCCGCGCGCACGTCCTCCACGATGACCTTGTCGCGGCTATCGTCCTCCGCGTTCTGTCCGGCGTTTCGCAGGAGGTCCACCGAGTAGCGCGCGCCGCCCACGTTGTTCGCGAAGGATGCGTCGATGGCCGCGTCCTGCGCGCTTGCGGGGAATGCGCCCTTGTTGAATGCAAGCTCGGCGCGGTAGGGAACGATCTTTGCGTAGGCGTCGCGGTCGTACTTCTCGAGGCGCATCGCGTTGAGGCCGAACGTGCTCTTGGCCGCGTCGTCGAGCAGTTCGCGCGTGTCCATCTGCGAGACCATGATGAGGCTCACGGAGTACTTGGCGCGCGCTGCGGCCTCCTCGTTGAAGCGCGTCAAGTGATAGATGAGGTCCGCACCGCTCTTCTTCAGGAGGACGTCCACTTCGTCAAGGATGACGATGATGTGCGTTTCGAGGCGCTCGAGGCGCTTTCGGAGGTTCTCCAGCATCTCCGCGTTCGAGAAGCCGCGGTCAGGGAAGCGCGGGTCGAAGTGCGTGAGTATCTGGAGGAGGGCCGCGCCCTCGGTGCTGCGGCGGCGACAGTTCACGAGCGTGAAGTCGATGTTGACGCCGCGCTCCTTCGCCGCGACGCGGAAGTCCTCGGCGAAGCGCCGCGCGAGCGCGGTCTTGCCCGTGCCAACGTCACCAGTGATGAGCACGTTGGCGGGGCCGCCCCCCTGGAGGAGCCCGCGGTAGGTGCGCGCGAGCTTCGCCATCTCCTCCTCACGAGCCGGGAGGCGTTCTGGAACGAACTCGAAGGTCAGCTTGCTCCTGTCCTTGAACACCGTGGGGCCGCCCAGTTCCCCAGCGATGATGTCGCGCATGGCGCGGCCAACTTGAGGCGGCGATAAATAGTTTCGGAACGGTGCCGGGGCTTGGCTGAATGTTTCGACGCGCATGGGTGATCGGCACGCCGGGGCGCGTGCTAGGTCATGTTTCTTTTCGGGGCTTCACGACAACGCCAGCGCGAGGCAGGACGCCAACACGCAAACACTCCAACACGCCAACTGGGGCGTATTCGCGTGTTTGCGTCTAGAAGCCTCACCTTCTCCGGAGCACCATCGCGAGCGCGACGATACATAGGCCACCGAAGAGGAACCCCGGCCCGGGCACGACGTAGGTCTTCGTGACGGTGTCGTACAGCATGACGGTGGGGGGCCCCGCGTCCGGGTCGGTGCTGGAGAACGTGAGCGTGTCGCCTTTGCTGACCTTGTTGTCGTGGTCGTTGTCGTTGAACGCGACAGTGACGTCGCCCCTGGTCCTCGCGCCGTCGCTGAGCTTGAGCGACCACGCGGTGGGCACTTGGGAGATGTCAGCGCCCTCGTCGCCCGTCGCGTTCGCCGTGTCCTTGACCTGTGCTTCGACCTCGCTCGTGCTAACGCCCCCCGACACGAGGAACGTCCAGGTGACCGGGCCACTGGACGATGACATGGCGCTGTGGTCTGATGAGTACGCGAGGCCAAGCGCGCGCGTCGCGCTCTGCGGGACCGCCACGGTGACCTCGTTGTCG
>JBAZZN010000356.1:0-3072 GCA_041658815.1 Thermoplasmatota archaeon | reverse complement strand
GAAGGCGGACTCGACGTTCTGGCAATCAGGGAGATTCACTTCTTCCCCGCCTCGAACACGTTGCCCGTCTCGATCGCGGAGAGCACCAGCGCTATGCGGCGCGCCTTCACGTCCTCGCTGGCCTTGCCCTCGAGTGCCTCGACGTAGTCGGCGAACTTCTTGGCTCGGGTGAGCCCCGCCACTTTAGTGTTGTCCTTCGCGGCTTCCTTCAGCTCGCGCGCGGTGCGCTCGCCCTCGCTCTTGTCCTCCTTGAGGACTTCGACGAAGTAGCCGCACCAGTAGTTGAGCGCGGCGTCGGCGAGCGCTTTGGGAAGCTGCTTGGCGACGAAGGCTTCGACCGCGTCGCGGTTCTCCAAGTACCCCTCGCTGCTGCGGCCGCGCACTCGGCCCACCATGGCTTCCTTCGCGCCACGCTGGAAATCCACGATATCGACGAGCGGCACGCCCCGAAGGAGCGCGTGCGCTTCGGCGCGGCGGAGCACGTCGATCATGGTGCGGTTGCTGCCGACCTCGCCGAGGTCTGGCGACTCACCGCTCGTCTTGCGCCATCGCTCGACGAGGAGCACGTCAGCTTCGCGCAGCAGTGCGGGCGTGGGGACGCGCGCGCCGCGAAGTGACTGCTCGACGATGGCGCGGTTCTTGAGGTGGTCCGAGTTGAACGGCACATAGACGCTCGTGAAGCGGCCGATGAGTGGCTCCTCGATGCTGTCCATGTCATCAAGGTTGCTCGTGGCGACGCAGAAGAAGCTCGCGGGGAACGTCTCGCGGCTCTTGCTGGGCGTGACGATGCTCTCTTGCAGCGCTTGCAGCAGGACGTTCTGGGTGCCCCGCGGGAGCTTTCCGACCTCGTCGATGATGAGGACGCCGCGGTTGGCTTGCATGAGCTTGCCTGGCTCCAGCACGAGCGGGCTCTCGGGGTCGCCGATCTCTTCGAGCTTGGCCAGGTTGATCGCGCCCGTGAGGTAATCGGGGAAGACCTCGGGGGAGCCCTGGAGGCGCGCGAAGCCGTGCCCCTCGCGCAGGCGCGTCGTCTTCACGGGGACCTTCTTTGGGTCCACGCGCGATGGATCGAAGTCGCCGACCTCCTTGTACGAGAGCGCGCCGTGCTTCGCGCGGCACGCGGGGCACGCAGGGTGGAGCGCTGCATACGCAGGATCGACGAGCGAGAGGGGGTCGTCCTGCACGGGACAATCGGCGACGACGACCGCGTCCTTGGGGTAGAGGTCCCACACGTCCTTCGCGAGGCTCGTCTTGCCCGAGCCTGGCGGACCGATGAGGATGAGGTTCGTTCCGGATAGCAGTGCGGCAGTGACGCTTTCAAGGACGTCGTCATCGAGCTGCGTGCTGGGGAAGAGCGATTGGATGGCTTCCACGCGCGTCGCGCCGTTGCTCTCGGCGGCCGTGAGGCGCGCGAGGACCGCGTCGCGGATGCGGTCACGGGGAAGACTGAGGGGGGATGCGGCCACGCTTCCCCCATAGCAGGACTGAGATAAGGCGTTCGGCCTCGTCAGCCCGGGGGACGACGCCCCCTTGGATGGATGGGCACGCATGCGCGAGTCACACCAAGACGTCAAGAATCCAAGACATCAAACTGCCATCGGGCTCACCTGGCGCCTTGGCGTTTTGGTGTCTTGGATTCTTGGTGTGAACAACAGGGCCGCGGCAAGGCGACAGGCACGATTCCACCCGCGCCTTTGCGCCCCGGGTTAGGCATCGCCCGACCCGAGTCGCCAAGCCCAAACGTCGGACCGGCGTTCGTGGTGCCCATGCGCTTGTCCCTCGTGCTGGTGCTCTCGCTCGTCATCCCGCTCTCGGGGTGTGAGGGGTGCAGTGCACGAACGCGCACGCGCCGTTCACGGCGGACTGTTCCCACGGCGCGGGAGTCGCGAGCGCTTCTGGGGGTCTAGCGCTTCACGCTGACCAGCGCGTTGACGGGGCACAGCTTGACGCACAAGTCGCACTGCGTGCACGAGTCGCGGATCTTGATGAAGCCCTGGAACAGGTCGATGCTGTCGTGCGGGCAGATGCCGACGCATCCACCGCAGTCCATGCATCGTTCCTTCACGAAACCCGGCACTATGTCGGCGAGAGTGCCTCCCGTGAAAACGGTTCTGGGTGAGGCTTGCTTCCCTTCGGATGCCAGGATGGGACTCGACCTGTTGAACCCCCTCATTTCCGGTGGAATGTGTGGTATTTGGATATATGACGAATGTTCCTGAGTTACGTGGGAGAAACTCCGTTCCTCATACCAGTGTCCGGAGATCGTCCAATCGCGTGTCACAATCTTTAAGACCGCGGCGGCGTGTGAACGCGTGTCAAGCCGGGGAGAGGCTTGTGCGGTCGGCCAGTGGCCGGTCGCGGTCATGAAGACTTGGTGTTGAACATGGAAATGGAAGGAAAGCACGAGCCTGAAGAAGCGAAATCCCACCTGCTGCCTGCGCACGCGGCCCTCATCCCAGCCGCGAACCGGCTCACCGGCGCGCACAAGGGCTGGTACTTCGCCGTCATGGTCCGCGCTGCCTACTCCCGCCTCGAAGGAGTGGTCTGAATGGATGCTCGAGACTACCGGGCCCCATTCAGCGTGGCCCTCGCACGCACCTTCGAAATGAAAGCCGACGAAGCCGAAGAGGTCGCGGACGCCGTGCTGGAACGCTTCGCTGAGGCCCCCGAAGTGGACGACGAAACGCTCGACGCGGACCTCCGCTCCGTCTTCTACACCCTGGAAGCCAAGCGCATGCTCTCGTTCCGACGCGTCGAGTACACCCGCGAGGACGGCGACAAGCGCCGAGCGTTCTACTGGAAGCTCCGCCTCGAGAGCCTCACCGAGCGCCGCGAGGTCATCGTACCAATCGAGACAGACGTGTACGCGGACCTGCCAGCGAGCGCGTGGACCCACGCCGTCGGATCCTGATGGCTCCGACTTGTCCTCGGCTCACGCCGCCGAGGACGCCGTCGGATCCTGATGGCTCCGACTTGTCCTCGGCTCACGCCGCCGAGGACGCCGTCGGATCCTGATGGCTCCGACTTGTCCTCGGCTCACGCCGCCGAGGACGCCGTCGGATCCTGATGGCT
>JBAZZN010000355.1:0-3075 GCA_041658815.1 Thermoplasmatota archaeon | reverse complement strand
GGCTGGAACATCCCCAGCTTGCTCACGGCCCGGTTCCTCTTGGCGGGCCTCTTCGTCCTGCCACTCGCCCTTCCCCAAGGCGTGTCGGGGACGTCGTGGAAGGGATTCGGGAGCGGGCTCCTGGTTGGTGCAGTTGGTTACGCTGGCACGACCGCGCTGTACTTCCCCAGCCTTGCGCGCTTGCCCGTGGCCGTGGCCAGCTTCCTCTTGTACCTCTCGCCGCCCCTCGTCGCGATGCTGGGGTGGCTCCTCTTCCGGGAGCGCCTCGGGCGACGCGGCCTCGTCGCGATGGGGCTCGCGCTCGCCGGATTGGTCATGCTCAGCCTGGGAGGCCTCGATGGTACGCTATCATTGATCGGGATCGCGCTCGCGGCAGGAAGCGCCGTCGTCTTCGCGTGCACCATCGTGGCGAGCCGCCACTTGACCGCGGGCCTCGCGTGGCCGCGGGCCACACTCGCCGTGTGCACGGGGGCCTTCCTGACGTACCTCGTCTTCTCCGCTGCGACACACCGACTTCACGTGCCGCCCAGTCTGCGCGGCCTGATGTATGCCTTCGGCATCGGCACGCTTGCGACTGGCGTCGCGCTCTCGCTCTTCATGGCCGCTCTCCCGCTCATCGGCGCATCGCGGACCGCGTTGATATCAACTTTGGAGCCCGTGAGCACGCTCATCATCGGCGCCATCGTCCTCGCAGAAGTGCCCTCCTGGCTTGGGCTCGCGGGCGGCGCCCTCATCCTGGGCGCGGCGGGACTCGTGGCGCTCGAAGGACCCACCGTCGCCCAGACGCCATTCGAGTGAGCCGCATCAGCGCCCGTGGGTCTCGATCAGCTTCGCGAACGTGCGCTGCTTCTCTGGTCACGGTGGCGCTGCGGGGCGGGCGACGCCAAAGGTCCCTACGACCTTCCCGTCCACGATTATAGGGCGAGCAGTGCCTCGGACCTCGATGCAGCTTCCGTCTTTGCGGACCACGACGGCGGCCTGCAAGTGAGGCTGGCCAGCGAGACTACGTCGTGCTTCCGTGACGTTGGCCTCACGCAACTCTGGCACGATGAGGTCCAGCGCCCTCTTGCCGATCAGTTCCTCGCGCGTGTAGCCGAGCATCTCGCAATATGCGCGGTTCGCGTCCGTGATGGCTCCGTCGAGGTCCACGGCGATGAGCCCATCCATGCTTTGCTCGAAGAGGGATCGGAAGCGCTGCTCGTTCTCATACGCGCTACGCGCTATCTTGCGGGCGGATTCCTCGGCGCGGCGCAATCCAGTGATGTCCGTCGCCACCCCCACAGCACCCGAGACCTCACCACCTTCTTCTCGCACTGGCACCCAATTGGTCTGGAAGGTGTACCCCGCGACATCGATCATGGCCTCGACGGTCTCCCCCGAGAGCACGCGGCGAGCGGCGTCCTCGATGCCGAACCCCATCACATCCAGCTCGGACGCGGAGAGGCCCACTATGTCGCTGGGCTTGCCGCCGACGCTTTCGAGCGCGCGTCCCTCGGCCAGCGTGAATCGACCGTCATTGCCCAACCCAAAGAGAATGATGGGCGCGCCGGTGACGACGGTCCGCAGGAGCCGCTCGCTGTCCCGCAGCGCCTCGTCCGCTTTGTGTCGCCCGCTGATGTCGCGGAACACCAGGACTGCGCCCTCGACCTCGTCACCGACCCGGATCGGGGCGGACATCCATGATGCGTGGAAGGACGAACCGTCGTGCAGGCGGATGCATCCCTCGACCGCTTCAGGCGTCTGGATGCCCCTTAGCGCCGTCGCGACCGGGTGCTCGTGTGGGCGGACTTGCTCCCCACGCGCGTTCCCGCACACTAGTACATCATCGAGTGGAACGTGGACCTCTTGGTGGAGCGGCAGACCGAGTTTGAGCCTGGCTGCGCGGTTCACGAAAGTCACGACGAGGTCACGGTTGACGGCAAGCATGCCTTCGCCCGCTGCTTCGATGATCGCGCTCTTGAGATGCGTCCGGTTCATGGCCTCGGTCGCCAGCACGTTCGCCAAGTAAGGGTCCCGTTCGCGCGATGCGCCAGCAATGGCCGCGATGACGTCAATATCGCTGAGCATGAGCAGTTCCCGCGTCTGGTCCACCGCATCCCGAACGCGTGCGTAAGTGGTTTCGAAGCGCGTGTCGCCCATGAGGACACCAAGAGCGCTTTGGGCCCCATCTTGCTTCTATGGTATGCTCCCCATCACCGGTTCGTGCGCACCCAGAAACTGCGAACGTCACCCACGACGTCCCTTGACTCGCGGGGAAGAAAATCGTGCGGGTAGCTGGCGCGGTAGCTGCCCCACCCGAAGCGCTTGTCCAGGAGGACGATCACGCCCTTGTCCTCGCTCGAACGGATGCAGCGACCAGCCGCTTGCAGGACACGGTGGAAGGTCGGGTGCACGTAAGCATACGGGCGCCCCTTCCCCGCCCCGAACTTCTTGTCGTAGAAGCCGATGAGCGACTCGACCTCGAGCGAGGGCGCGGCGAATGGCAAGCCCACGATGACGACGCCCTTCAGGAGGTTGCCCTCGTAATCGTACCCCTCTGATAGCGAGCCGCCCTGGACACCCAACAAGAGGGCGTTCTGGACCTCCCCCCTCATCTGGTGAACGAGGCCCTCCTTCTCGCTCTTGTCGAGCCCCTTCTCCTCCACGATGAGGTCCTTGCGGCCGCGCAGGCCGACCTCGACGGCGGGGCGCACTTGCTCCATGATGGCGTAGCTCGGGAAGAACGCGGCGACGTTGCCAGGCGTCGCGAGCGCGATGCTCGCGAGGCGCTCGCCGATCTCGCGGAACATCTGTGGCGTGCGCTCCTTGTAACCGGTCGTCACGCTGCTGTCCACGAGGACCGGGCGGTTCTCTCGGGGAAAAGGGCTCTGGTACTCGCGCAGCGTCGTGCGCTCAGGCGCGAGGCCCAGCACGTCACGCATCATCTCCATGGGGTGCAACGTGCCGCTCATGACGACGCTGGCATGCACCGCGTCGAAGACCGGCTTCGAGAGGACGCTTGGGTCGAGGATCTTGTAAGCGAGGCTCGCCGTGGGCTCACGCGTCAGGATGCGCGCGAGGCCGCGGCGCTCGATC
>JBAZZN010000354.1:0-3106 GCA_041658815.1 Thermoplasmatota archaeon | reverse complement strand
CTCGTCTCGTCCGTGGCGTTGAGGTAGAGCGTCACATTGCTCGTGGACCAGTTCCCAGTGATAGCGGGCGCGAGTTGAGCGATCGTGACGGGCGCGTGGGAGTCGATCTTGACTTCGCGCGTTCGGGTCGTGGGGTTGCCCGCCGCGTCCTCCGCGGTGATGGTGATGTTGTGCCATCCGTCGTCAGTGACCGGCGTCGTGGAGAGGTTCAAGCGCGCGCCTGGCGGGCTGACGTTTCCTGCCGCGTCCACGCAGCCACTCGTGGCGTCCATGCACGACGCGTTCACCGTCACGTTCCCAAGGAACCACCCATCGCTTCCGGCGGGGCCTTCTGCGGAGGGGTCCAGTTCTGGCGGCACCGTGTCGAGCCCTACGGTGGTCACGTCGGGTGACGTCTCGTTGGGTGGCGCCTCGCTGTTTCCCGCTGCGTCTCGGCCGATGGTGCGGAGCGCGTAAGCACCTTGGGGGGGCGACACGCCAAACCATGCCGGGAGGTTCACGAGAACGATATCGTCTTTGGTGAGATTGGATCGGACCGTGCGCCACGGGTCGCAAGCGTCGATGCGGCAGGTTTGGAGGGAGACGTCCGCGAGTTGATGATCGTCGCTGGCGTTCCCGATCTTGACGTTGAACACGGTCGCGTTGGCCCAGGCTGGCGCGAACTGGATGCGTGTGTTGGGCGCATTCGCATCGACATAGACGCGAGTGGAGATGTTGGAGTTGTTCTCGACACGGAGGGGCACAAGCACGTCTCGGTCGTCGTCCACGCGCCACTCGCGTGATATCAGAGCTTCCCGCGCCCATGCGCGCCCCGGTTGGCGGTGGAAGGTGAGGCTGAAGGTGACGTTCGCGCCCTCGTCGAGACCGCTGGTGATGTTCACGAATGTCTCGTTGTCGATGGTGCTGACGTTCTCTGACAGGTGGCCGGAGGGCACGCTGAAGAGTCCCACTTCGCGCTGCGTCAAGTCCCACCCGGGCGCCAGCGACGCGTTAGGCGCCGGATCGTACCCGTCCCAGAGGCCCGAGCCGCGCGTGCCATTGATCTCGTAGAGTCGGTACCCAGCGTATTCAGCGGAGTGGTTCCCGGCGGCGGTCGTGTCCAGATATAGCACGCGGGTCTGATTGCCGAGGTCGAAGTCGGCCAGCGATGCGGTCTGATTCGTGTCGTCGCGGGCGACGAGGTGGACCGTGTGCCCGTTCGCTTCGACGACGACGCCGTCGTCTCGCTCCTGGGCGACACGATCGGCAAGCGTGTGGCCAGCGAAATACGTGCTTACGCCGCCTGCGCGGAGCGCGTCGCGCAACTCCAGGCGGCCCGCTCCAGTCCATCCTTCCTCGGCGCCGGTGGTGATAGCAGCGGGAGCGTTTGATGCCGCGTCCAGGGGAGTCGGCAGATATCGGCCGAACGCGCCCAAGAGCACGCGCAGGTAGCCCACCGCGTCTGTGCCTTGGGGGCCAGCCGCGGCATTTTCGAGCGAAGCATGTTGCCACGCGTCTTGTGCCCACGCGGGCGAGTGGTGGCCGAATGCGATGCGCATCGAGGCGTTGCTCTGCGCGAGGTCCTGCTGGACCCACGCCAATTGGGCCGCGCGCACTTGCGCCCCCTGCGTGAGGGACACGCCGGAGGTCCCCACGCGATCCGTGTAGAGCCAATCCGCCGTGTCGAGTGCGACACCATGGAAGGAGGGGCCGTAGTCGATCGGGTAGTAGAGGGGGCCGAAGATGCTCTGCCAGAGCGCGGTGCCGTCCCCACTTGGCGTGGCTGCGAGGTCCCGATCGCCGGCGACGACGAAAGATGGTACTTCAAGACCCTGGATCGCAGCGTACGCACCCTCTAGCTCCGTCGCGCCGCCGTCTTGCGTCAGGTCACCCACGATGAGGACGAGGTCCGGCCGCAGGAGGTTCAGCTCGGGGATGATCGTCGCGAGCGGGTCCGTCGCGTTCTGCAGGGGAGATGACGCGCTCGCCCATCGTGGGTCTGCCACGATCGCGACGCGCGGGTGGACCGCATAGCCCGAGACGACTTCGACAGCGCGCGGCTGCGTGTCGTTCCCACCCAACCAGTCCACGCGCAGGTCGTAGAGCCGGTCGAGCGCCGACGCATTCACGTCGTGCGGCAGGCTCGCGATGAAGCGCATGACGTTCACGGTAGCCCCTGGCCAGCGCGTGCTTGATGACGCGCCGGCCGAGTTGTTACTGACGTTGAGCAGAACGGATGCCCCGATACGTCCTAAGGCGGGGACAAGGATCGCCGTGACGTTCGTCGGAGCGGTCACGTTCAGTTCGATGGTGAGGTTCTCCCCCGGCGCGAGGAAGGAAGGCATCGTGGAGAGGGGCGCGCGGATCGCGCTCACGCGGGCCGTAGCGTTCGCGACGCGCGTCGTGAGTTCGCCGGCCTGCGCTGCATTCCGGCCGGGGACGTCCTGCGCGTCGTTTGGCGAGGAGCCAAGCTCGAGTTCGACGAGGTCTAGATAGCCGTCGCCGTCCGAGTCCTCGAAGAGAGCGGCAGGCGCTTGGGTCAGGAGGACGTCCGGGATCGCGTCAAGCGCGTCATCGGCCGGATTGGCGGGGTCTAAGAGCTTGCCCAGGTTAAGGAAACCGCTCGCGTTGTGGGAGTAGAGCGAGACGCCCTCGGGAGCCAGTGTCACGCGCCAAGCCAGCGGCTGTGTCGCCACGTCTGGGCGCAGACGCAATCCCTCGCCTGCCAGCCCCGATTCCGCGAAGAGGCGGCCGTACGGAGTCGCGCTCAAAGCGACGGGTTGCGCGCTCGCCGTGACGTTCGTTCCCGCACCAAGAGGCGACGAGACGGACGCAGCGAGCTGCGCGCCGTTCGGCTTGATGGGCAGGACGCGCGCGCCGCTTGGGCCGTACTCCACGAGAACGGCGAGGAACGAGCCGTCGTCGAGCGGGAGCAAGTGCGCGGCGAGGCCATCGTGCGCCTCGAATGTCGAAAAGAGATTGGATCGCCACTCCTCCTC
This sequence comes from Thermoplasmatota archaeon, assembly GCA_041658815.1. Taxonomy (GTDB): domain Archaea; phylum Thermoplasmatota; class SW-10-69-26; order JACQPN01; family JAJPHT01; genus JAJPHT01. The sequence goes on along the minus strand of JBAZZN010000354.1, from coordinate 128 downwards.
CACGCGGGGGTGCGGGCCGTGGTTCAAGCTTGCGCGAGCGATCGTTCCGACGTCAGCGTCGAGCACGACGTCGTCCACGACGGCAGAGCTTCCTTGCGCGGCGAACATGATGCGGACGAGCTGTCCGT
>JBAZZN010000353.1:0-3109 GCA_041658815.1 Thermoplasmatota archaeon | reverse complement strand
TCAGCTGCACGGGGGTGTCCTCCGACACGTCCGACGCACCCACCACGCTCGCGACGGCGCGGGGCGGCGTCACGTCATCGAGTGCCACGGTGTACGGCTCGGAAACAGCAAGGTTCCCCGCGACATCGGATGCGGCGATGACGTACTTCACGAGTCCGCCTGAGGTGGGGAGGTCGGCGTGCCCGTCCACGACGGGGACGGGGTCGAGCGAAGCGCCGCCCAGCAGGGGGATGATCGTGGCACGCAGCGCGCCCGGAGCATTAGCATTGTCGGAGAGGGTGACATTGAGATGAAGCGTGGCCCCGCGCGGCGCGTGCGCCGGAGGCGCGTGCTGGACGATCGGGGGCGTGACGTCGATGAAACGTGATGACGTGAAGTCCTCGCTTCCGAACGTGTGGAACTTGGCGCGCAGGTTACCCGCGTCATCGCCCATGAGGGCTCGCACGTCGCTCGTGCGCGCGCGGAGTGTGAACTCCCGCTCGCGCGGCTCCAGTGATAGCTCGCCTGGCCTCTGGTCGCGTGTTTGGCTTGATGTGAAGTCCTTCACACTTAAGTGCCAGGTGCCATTGTATGTTACCACATAGGCAAACAGGGGCTGTGCCTTGCCGGGCGCGAGCTCCACTAGATACGTTCGCGTTTCGTCCGCACTGAAGGGCTCGCGCACTTGCACGCCGAACAGGATCTCGGTGGGCATGGCGAGGATGCTGGCGTTCACGATGTCCGCCGCTCCGTCGGGGGTGTATTGAGTGTCGTTCTCTGCGAAGCGGGCGGAGGCCGCGTCCCGCCACTCATCGAGCGTGGCGTTCTGCGCCACCCTGATCGGGACTTGGAGGAGCCCCCCAGTTGGCGCAGTGGCGTGCTCGGAGCCATCCTGCGCGAGGGCGAAGACTTCCAGTGTGGTTCCCGCGATGGGGTGGCCTGGGAGCGTGGCGGTGTATGTGCGCTGCTGGCAGGCTTGCGTGGGGCATGGCGCGGGTGTCATGCTGACGTTCTCGAAGACGGTATCGCCGGCGAGGCGGTGGTAGAGCGTGACCGTCGCCTCGCGGCCGCCTGGAGCATTTGCTTCGACTTGTAGCATGACGGGGTCCACGGCGGAGCCTGGCGCGACTTGCAGGCAACAGATCGTGGGTGGATTGGCGATCTGGATGGTGCGTGGATCTGTCGCCTCGTTGCCCGCAGCGTCTTGTGCTGTGGCGTTGAGCACATGCGGCTCGTTGGCCCATCGGGTCGTATCGAACGTGACCTCGAAGGGAGGCGCCTCGATGCGTGCGATGGTCTCGCCGTCGAGCATGAAACGAACGAAGGCGATGCCGCTCTCGTCGCTCGCGCTCGCAGTGGCGCGCACGATCTGGCGCAGCGGCCCGTCTGGGAGAACGAGGGAGACGAGTGGCGGCGTCTGGTCCTTCACGGCAAGGGCGCGAGAATCCACGAGCGCCCGCCGGCTGGCCTGATCAGTGATGAAGAGGCGTAGCGTGGGGGCATCGGTGGAACGGAAGGGGCCGACGTCGGCTTCCCACCCATCCGCCGCAGGCGTGAGCGTCACGTTGCGCGTGGTGCCGCCGACGATGACTTCGAGCGTCGCGTCCGCCACGCCGCTCGTGGCGTCGCCGGCGGTCGCACGCACCTTCACGCGCTGTCCGTCCGGCACGGCGGAGGCGGGGGCAAGAATGCTGCCGGTTGGGTCGTCAAGATCGACGTGGACGACCTGCGTCTGGACCGCGGACTCCACGAGGGTGCCCGCGCGCGCGATGCTGGCGTAGGCATCGAGCGTGACCTCGCCACTTCCGTTCACGACGAACGAAGCGCCTTGGGTGAAGTTGCCGCTGGGAACGCCCCCGGCGCTGACTCGGAAGTAAGTCGTCGCGCCCGGCGTGTCCGTCCGGAACGCTGCCGTGACGGGGCCGACGTACCATCCTGCGTCGCCACGTGACCCATTGAGCACGATGGAGACGGCTGGCGCCGAGGCATCAAGGAACTGGACGCGCCCGCGCAGGCTTGTCTCGTGGCCGAGCGCGTCCGTCGCATTGGCGACGTAGTCGAGTGAGCGCGTGCTTGCATGAACGGGGACGAGGAGCCACGGGGCCGTGGGGTCGAGATCCGACACTATCGGCGCGCCACCGTCGCGCGTCACCTCGACGTGAAGGCTTGCGATAGCGCTCATGTCACGGACGCTGAAGGTCGCGTTGTACGACGCCTCGGCCGCGAAAGTGCGTGAGGGGCTCGTGAGCGCGAGCACCGGCGGCAAGGTGTCGAGCACGACTCCGAGTGGCGCACTCGTGGCCTCGTTGCCCACCGCGTCCCGCACCACAGCACGGATCTCGTAGCGCCCATCCCCCATCGGCAGCGGTACCTCCATGGGCGCGCTGAGCGCGCCGTCCAAGCCCTGGCTCGCCGACCAGGAGTCGAAGAGTGCGCCTGGGGCGGCGAAACGCGTCTCGATCGCGGTGACGCTGGTCGGCGTCTGGTCCACTGCATCGACGATGATCTGGACGTGGTCGATAGCGCGCGCGCCGGCCGCTCCCTCCAACGTCACCGTGGGGGCGGTGCGGTCGATGTAGATGGTGCGCACCTCGATCGAAGATACGCGCCCGGCGCCATCCATAACGCTTACCCCGAGCTCGTACGGTCCCTCCGGCAGCAGCGCGGGCAACGCACCGCCAGAGAGCGCTTCCCAGGCGCCTCCAACGAGCGGCAACGTCACCCGCCCATCGAGAGTGAAGGCCGCGCCGTCCCACGAGTCGCCGCTTGTGGTGTTGCGTAGCTTGATATCGACCGTACCGCTGCTGGGACCCACGGTCGCATGGCCTCCCAAGCGGGGGAGTGTCCGCGCCATCGTCACCGGGTCGGACGGGCTCGTGACGTTCAATGTGGGGGGCGTGAGGTCCAGTTTGATGGTGGTGGAGCCGGTCGCGTGGTTCCCGGCAGTGTCGGTGCTATCGTATTGGAGGAGGCGGATGCCGTCCTGGTTGAAGAGTATGGGGGTGCCGTAGTCGGTCCATGCACCGTCATCCACGCGGTAACGGGTCGTGGTGCAATTACTCGTCGCGTCCGTGCATGTGAGCGTGATGTTGAGCGGCGCCGTGTACCAGTCGTCGCTTGCGGGCGAAGG
>JBAZZN010000352.1:0-3116 GCA_041658815.1 Thermoplasmatota archaeon | reverse complement strand
CGCAAAAGTTTCCATCGACCTGGACCATGAGAACGACGACGCTTGGCGCCGTGCGGGCCACGAGCGAGGAGGTCGCCGTGCCGTGCCCGATCTGGTCCAGCACGAGGGGATGCTGAGTGTCCTTGGAGAAGCTGATCGCCATGATCCGCGTGCCCTCGAACGCGACTAGCTCGTGGCGGGCCAGCGACTGCCAGAAGCGATGGTCTTGTGCGACGTCCTGATCCAAGGACTCGTTGAGGGCGATGCGCTGGATGCTGAGGTTCTCGATGCCGAGGTCTTGCCACCGGATCCCAGCGGCCCGGAACATCTCGTGGTAAGGATTGGTTCCCGAATCCACCACTGCCACGACGACTGGGTGAGACGACATCGTCTCCTCAACCCGCGCTGGTTGAACCGATGCGGCCCCCACACATCCAGCGGTCGCCATGAGCAACGTGATAGCGATGCCCCGGACGACTGAGGACGCTTTACAGACCAACGTGCCTCGACCTCGCCGGCACGGATATGAACCCTCTTGTCATACTCGCCACGTCTTGGCAATCTTCGTCAACAATGCTCAAGTACTCTCGGGGGGGCTGCTCCCCGCAGATGCACGTGAGAATCGCCCTTCTGCTCGTCGCGAGTGTGCTCCTATTCGTCGCTGGACCGGTTGCCGCAGATCCTGAACCGTCCGATGCTCTGTCCGCCCCCGGATGCTCGCTTGATCCCAGCGTCTTTGGTGATTCACCCGTTGACTGGGTGATCGAGTGCGCCGGGGGACACCCTTCGGTGAGTGACCGGATTTGAAGCCAAGGGGAGGCGAATCGTGGGCGAAGGCAGTAGTCGGCACCTGCATGCTGATAGCGACTGCGATGGCAGTCTCGTCAAGTACACTCGCCTCAGCCGACCTCGACTTGGGGCCCATCGTTCTGGAAGTCGTCGACGCGCATGGCTACGATTGTGTGACCGGCGTCTTCCGGGTCTGTGTTGTCAGTTACACAGACGGTGCTTCCCCCGCCGACAGCACGCTCGACACCTACGAGCGACTGGATTACATCGGGGTCGGCACCCACCCGACCTGGACCCCGCTACTCCCCGACGAGTCACTCCGCATCCACGGACGCGACTTGTACCTGGATGACCCCCTCCTTCCATGGCTCACTGCAAATTCAGGAGCCCTCCCGCCCGCTCCTATTGTCGCCGACCTCGTCGGCGTGAGGATGTCCGAGAGCAACACGTCCGTGTACTTCCCCGAGCCTGATCCGGATAACCCTGGCGCCGTGCGCGAGACCCAAAGAAGCGGAGTGTACTCTTCGGACCAGGGCATCTCCTATGACCGGATCGGGCCCGTCAATGCGCCCGGCGGGAATGACTCCGACAACTACACTTCCCAGACCGCGGGAGCTCCCTGCCGTTTCCAGGCCGCTGCTTGCTCTCCAGCGTCAATGATAACGGAAACGTTCAACGCGACGACGCCGAACGTGCGCGTCGGCGTCGAGTTCCAGGATGCTCAAGCGGCCACGAATGCGAGCAGGCTGCACCCCGATGAGGATAGCACGCCATCGCCGCCCCCCGTCGCCACGCAATCCCAACCCCTGGGTCGTGCACCTGCTGAGTTCCATGCCCCGACAGGGATTCATTTGGCGGTCGAGCCCCCCATTGCGCAAGAGAATGTCGCGCCCGGAGTTCCTTTGCAAAGGACTCACGGCGTTTCCGAGGGAGGCCAACCTCCCGCCCGCGCTCCGGTGGACCCACTTCCCCCGCCGAACCCTCCGCGTCTTCCCCTCGCTGCGACGATCGTGATCGCGGCAGCGGCCGCGATCACGTTCGCCTTTGCGGCCACACTCTACACCCGCTTCAGCACGCGGGCGCAGGTGCTGGACTCCGCCGCTCGATGCGCCCTCCTGGAGCACCTCTCGCTGCATCACTCGCTCAGCGTGATGGAAGTGAGCAGCCAGCTTGGTGTCACGAGGAACGCCGCCATGCACCACATCCGCCTTCTGGAGAAGGCAGGGCTCGTCAGGCTCGTGCGGCTTCGTCGCCGAGTCATGGTCCATCCGCTCAGTGAGGAGAGCGCCCTCCAAGCGATGACGCTGCGGGCTCGGTATCCGCTTCCGGCGCGGCTGGGCCGAGCGGTCGAGGAGCACGGCTCGCTCAGCCGATCACGACTCCACGATCTCATGCCGGAAGTGCCAGTTCGAACGCGCAACCACACGATCCGGCTCGCCATCGAACTCGGGTTCATTGCGCAAGCACGACGAGCGACTGGCGTGGCGTTCGTCGTGCCTGACTTGGCGAGCCTTTGACGAAGCCGCGAAGCCCGCGAACGGACTTGATCCCATGTCGAGCCTCGCGAGCGCGTATTACGATCGTACTACAAGGCAGCGAGCCCGCTCGCGAGCGCGTGCCGGCGCACGCACGGATGCGGGGACGCGCGAGCGTTCTTCACACCAGCTCACGCACCCGCTCTCGGAAGTGTTCCTCCTCCTCGGGGTCCTGGCGCTTCCCAAGCGCGCGGTGCCAGATGCGGCTCACGCCAGGTCGCCTCCCGGCTGCGCGGCGAGCCTTCGCCGGATGAACGCTGGCGGGGCGTACGCGAGCAGTATCGTCGTTGCGCTCGCGAGGGCGAGGGCTCGCGCGATGACGAGCCAAGCGTCCGTGGTCTCGATGCGGATCATCGCGGCCAAGAGGGAGAGGCCCATCCACGCGAGGAGGCTCGTGGAAACAAGTGCCACGCGATAGCGCCCAGCGCGATCCTCCACGCGTGCGTAGATGGAGGCGTAGGCGACGGTGCCGCCGATCTGGGGGCCCACGAGGAAGAGGAGGAGCAAGACGAGGACGGGCCCCGTGACGGCGTGCTCGTTGATGACGCGGACGCCAAACTGCGAGGCCACGACTCCCTGCGGGGACTCTTGGATCGCGACGAGCGCGAGGACGACGAAGAGGATCGCGTAAGCGACTCCTATGGGGGTGGCGTAGCTCCTGCCGCGGAAGAGGAAGCCCAAGTAGTCGAGGAGTCCCCACAAGGCGACGCATGATAGCAGGAGCCACGCGATGACAAAGGCGATGGCCACTGGCGGCGTGATGGCTGTGGCCCCAGCCAGCGCCGTGAGGGCGCCAAGGAGCCCGCCGCTGCT
>JBAZZN010000351.1:0-3145 GCA_041658815.1 Thermoplasmatota archaeon | reverse complement strand
TCCTGCCAATGGCCGCTATGAAGCCACTCGAAGAGCGATTCCTGACATACAGACGATCGTTAGAAATGGTCGTCGCGTGCGAGGAAGTTGCGCGTCATCTTCCCGCATTTCGTCGAGACCTCATCGACCAACTGCGACGCGCATCCAGTTCGGTGTCACTCAACATCGCGGAAGGCGCCGAGGAGTTCAGTCCGAAGGAGAAGCTTCGCATATACAGGATCGCTCGCCGCTCGGCGCAGGAATCCATCGCGATCCTTGACGTGGCCGATCGAGTCATCCCAGCAGGCCCCGATACTCTGCGCGCTCGGAACCTCCTCAACGAGGTGCTTGGACTGCTCACGAACACATCGATCGCACTGGAGTCGCGCAAATGACAGGACAGCAGCTGCGCGCGTGCGCGCCCATTCGTCCCCTCCGACCCACTGGCCCGCCCCCTTCGACCCCTCCGACCAAAGACCCCTCCGACCCTACTGTTTCCGTTTCAGCGTCACGAACGCGTACCCCTCGTGCTCCTCACGCGCGACCTCGCGCCACTCGGGCCCAAGCGCGGGAAAGCGCGCGTCCCCCTCGGGCGAAGCGTGCACGCGCGTGAGCTCCACTACGTCAGCGAGCGGCAAGGCTTGCGCGTAGGTCTGGGCGCCCCCGATGATGAAGACGTCAGAAGCGCCCGCCTTGCGCGCATGATCGATGGCTTCCGCGATCGAGCCGACGACCGTGGCGCCGGGCGCCGCGAAGCCGGCTTGCCTCGTGATGATGATGTTCTCGCGGCCGGGCAGCACGCGGCCGATGCTGTCCCACGTCTTGCGACCCATCACGATGGGGTGACCCATCGTGAGCCGCTTGAAGCGCTTGAGGTCCTCGGACAAGTGCCACGGCATCTTGCCGTCGCGCCCGATGACGCCGTTCTCGGCCGCCGCGACGATGATCACGACACGCATCTTGGTCTCACCATCACGATCAGACTGCGATGGGAGCCGCGATTGAGGGCCACGGGTCGTAGTCCACGATCCTGAAGTCCTCGTAGTGGAAGGAATCTATGTCGCGCACGGCGGGGTTCATCTCGAGCTTGGGGAGAGGTCGCGGCGTTCGCGTGAGCTGCAGTTTGGCCTGCTCGATGTGGTTCGAGTAGAGGTGCGCGTCACCCAGCGTGAGCACGAACTCGCCCACACGGTTGCCCGTCACTTGCGCCATCATGTGCGTGAGGAGCGCGTAGCTCGCGATGTTGAAGGGGACTCCCAGGAAGACGTCGGCGCTGCGCTGGTACATCTGGCACGACAACTTGCCCTTCGCGACGTAGAACTGGAACATGACGTGGCACGGCATGAGCGCCATGTCTCCCAGCTCGCCCACGTTCCACGCGGAAACAACGAGGCGGCGCGAGTCCGGGTCCTTCTTGATCTGGTCCACCACGGCCTTGATCTGGTCCACGGTGCGCCCGTCAGCAGTGCGCCACGCGCGCCATTGCTTGCCATAAACGGGGCCAAGCTCGCCCTCCTCGTTGGCCCACTCGTCCCAGATGGTGACCTTGTTCTCGCGGAGGTAGCGGACGTTCGTCTCGCCCCTTAGGAACCACAGCAGCTCGTGGATGATGCTGCGCGTGTGCAGCTTCTTCGTCGTGAGGAGCGGGAAGCCATTCTCTAGGTCGAAGCGCATCTGGTGAGCGAAGACACTGTGGGTCCCGGTGCCCGTGCGGTCCGCCTTCTCGACGCCCGAGTCGAGGATGCGGCGCAGGAGGTCAAGGTAGGCGTCCATCTCGCTTCCTTTGAGGTGTGGCTTGGCACATGAAAGCGACGCCCAAGACTCGGACAATGCCTATCTGAGGAGCGCGGCCTCTGGAGCTTGTGCCGGGCTTGGTGTTGGCGAGGTTGGGACCACCGCTCCCCTTCGGCGGCATCCTCACGGCCATCGTCATCGTGGCGCTCTCGCTATTCGCGTGGAACGCGCTGCGGCGCCGCAACGCGACGTGGTCGGCGGCCGTTCTCTTCGTCGGGGCGCTCCTCGTGGTCGGTTGTTTCGTGCCGCCGCCAGAGTGGGAGGAGCACGGCCGCGTCACGGGCCGCTTCGGCGGGCACGTCGAGATCCCTGTCGTCGCCGACGCGGGCGCACCGCTCACGATCGTGGGCGGCCAAGGCAACGTCACGCGACAAGTCTTGACGATGGATTGCCCAACGCGTTGCGACTTCGCGCTGGGCGCGGTCCCACGCGTGGGCGAGCAAGCATCGGCGCGCCTCGCGAGCCCCGGCAACGTCATCGTCATCGTCGATGGCGGCCCACTGCAACTTGAGGGCCGCGACTTCGCGTGCTACTCTCCTCCATTCACCCTGAGGCTCCTTGGATCGACGTCGTGCATCGATTGCTACGTGGGGGAGTACGTCGTGGGCGAGGGCGTGAACGGGTCGCGGAGCATCACGCCAGCTCCGTCTCCCGTCTGTTGAGGCCAGGTTCGGAGGAAGACTTTTGAAGGGGGACGGGGGTCGCCGCGTCGGGCGTACCCTTTGGCTCGTCGCTATGTCATCATCGGGGATGGGATCGCTGGTGCCACGGCCGCGGAGACCCTCCGGGCCAACGACAAGGAATCCTCCATCATCCAGATCACCAACGAGGGCGAGCCCCTCTACAACCGCGTCCAGATCAAGGACTTCGCGAAGGGCCAGAAGGAGGAGGCCAAGTGCCGCATCCACGACCTGAAGTGGTACGAGCAGCGCAACATCGACCTGCGCCTCTTCACTACGGTCACGCTCGTCGATGACAAGAACAACACCGTCATCTGCGAGGACGGCACGCGCATCGAGTACGACCATCTCCTGCTCTCCATGGGCGGCCGCCCCCGGCCTTACCCAGTGCCCAACGGGCAAGCTGAGGGCGTGCACACGTTCTGGACGTTCGCTGACGCCAGGCGGATCCGCGCGGCTGCCGAAGCCGCCGACAACGCCGTAGCCATCGGCGCGGGGCTCCTTGGCATCGACCTCGCCGTCATCTTCGCCAAGCACGGCTGCAAGACCGACTACATCATGCGCGGCAACCGGTGGTGGCGCGAGGGCCTCAACAAGGACGCCTCCGCCATCGTCGAGGGCTACCTGAAGGACATCGGCGTTGACTGCATCTTTGGCGAGACGCCCACGCACTTCAGCGTGGACGACAAGAA
>JBAZZN010000350.1:0-3147 GCA_041658815.1 Thermoplasmatota archaeon | reverse complement strand
GGCGAGACTCATTCGTTTGGAGGTCCGACGCGCCGGTTTCGACCGCATCCTCAGGGTCGAGCTGCTGACCGCGGGCGCCATCCTCCTGCTCGCCTTCTTGGCGCGCGCCTTCGCGTCTCAGCTCTGAGAACGCGAACGGCCATTGGGCAGCACGAGCCACGAGAAGCGCCGCTCGAAAGCGGGATACGCTCCCCGCTGGAGGCCCACGTAGAACAGTAGTGTCGAGACGGCCAGCACCACGAACTCGACGTTTGGCGCCCCAGTCGCGGACGTCTGGAACCACCCCCGCTGTTCGTGCGGCAAGAAGCCAAGCGTGACGCCCACGAGGATCAGCACGACGACCCCGCCAACGACGCTCAAGTAAGCCCGCTCGGCCACACCAAGACGAGCCTGCACGGGAGGAAAAGCGGCCTGCACGAGCAAGTAGCCGGGCAGGAGCACAAGGAGAATGACGGCCGCGGCGAGGCGCAGCAGCTCGACGAGCATGCGGTGCGGCTTGCGTGCGGCGGGTTGATGGTTCTGGAACGTGGTTCGATGGGGATCCGGCTCAGCCGTCGTCTTCCGTGATGAGAACGGGTATCTGGATCCCGCTGGCTTCGGCCTGGGCCGCCTCGTGCTCCAAGCGCACCTTGTCAAAGTAGAACTCGAGGGCCTCCTCCACGGCCTCGCTCATGCGCTTTCCCTTGAGGAGCTTGAGCGCGTGGAGCTTGAGGTGGTACTCAACACCGATCTTGACGCGTAGTTCCTTGGGCCCGGATTCGGTCTTGTTCTCGGCGATCAGCATGCGAAGTTCCTGGCCAACAAACACCAGCAATCCCATGATGAAGGGGGACGAAGGCGCACACTGGACGTTCCGCGCAGACAGCGGACTGTCGGAAATGGAAGAAGCGAAAGAGTACCCCCCAGACGAGCAAAGTGCGCGCCGTGCCGGCCAATTGCCCCCGAGGCGTGCGAGGGAATGTTCATGCCGTCGTACAGACAAGCAGTCGCCCGTTTCGAATGGCGGCCCCGACTGTCCCCCTGAAGGTCATGACCTTCAACCTCCGGCGCCGCAAGGAAAGCGACGGCTCCCACATCTGGGACGAGCGGCGGGACGCAGCCGCTGAGGTCGTGCGGCGCCACGCCCCCGACCTCTTGGGCACCCAGGAAGGCCTCGCCGAGCAACTCGGCTTCCTCCTCGAACGCTTCCCAGAGTACGGCTTCATCGGCGAGGGCCGCTTCGGCGCGCGCCGCGACGAGTTCAACGCCATCCTGTACCGCAAGGACCGCTTCCGTGTGGAGCGCTCCGGCAACTTCTGGCTGAGCGACACGCCCGACCAGCCAGGCAGCCGCACGTGGGGCAACCTCGTCCCACGGATGGCCACGTGGGCGATGTTCCGCGAGAAGGACACGGGCCTCCCACTCTTCCACCTCAACACGCACCTGGACCACCTGATCCCCACCGCCAGGCGCAAGGGCGCCCAACTCATCCAGAAGCGCCTCCCCAAGGACGTGCCGTGCATCGTGACTGGCGACATGAACACCATCCAGTCCGGCCGCACTTACCGCATCTTCACAAGCAAGACCCACGCCGGCCTCACGGACAGCCGTTGGGCCAGCGTGACTCCTGTCACGCGCCGCTGGAACGCGACGTTCCACCGCTTCACGGGCCGCGGGTTCTACCGCATCGACTACATCCTTGGTCGGCACGTGCCCGAGTTCACGAACTACGAGGTCGTGCGCGACCGCGTGGACGGCAAGCTCCCAAGCGACCACTTCCCAGTCGTTACGAACATGCTGCTGGCGCAGGCGCCGGTGGCTGCCTGAAGGGCCCTCCAGGGTCTCGCGGCGACCACGACCGCTGTCGGTGTCCCGCATCCGTAGTTCTCACTTGCGGACAGTCGGCTCACGGGTGACGGGCTTGGGCCGGGAACGGGACCGGGACCGAAACTGCGGTTCCCATCCGTGATGATCCGGTCCAGGTCCCAGGCACGGCTCCGTGGCCCGGGCCCGGCAGCCGAACCAGCTCCCGGCACCACAGCAACCACCCGCGCAACAATCGCTGGAGCGTCGGAAACCGATATCCCAATGGTGCGCGACTCCGCCGCCATGCGCGTCTTCGTCACTGGCGGCACGGGCTATGTTGGCCCAGCCGTGCTCCAAGCGCTCCTCGGCGCGGGGCACGACGTCACGGTGCTGGAGCACGCGCATCCTTGTCTCATCCAGCATCCGCATCTCTCGCGCGTGAAGGCGGATCTCGCTGACGCCGCCGCGCTGCGCGAGGCCATGGGCGTGACTGAGGCGGTCATCCACCTCGTCGCCATCCGGCGCGGCTCACGCACGGATTTCGAGCGCACGGCCCAAGGCTGCCGAAACGTCGTCGCCGCTGCAAGGGAAGCTGGCGCGCGGCGCTTCCTCTTGATGAGCGCGAACGGCGTGGACGAGGGCACCACCCCGTACTTTGGTGCGAAGCGGGAGATGGAACGCGCAGTGAAGGATAGTGGTCTTGAGTGGACCATCCTCCGCCCGAGCTACGTGGCGGGCGACGCGCCAGGCAGTTTCGATGACGAGTTCTCGCGCGTCGTCGATAAGGCGCCAGTGCTCCCCAGCTTCATGGGCGGCAAGTTCGAGATCCAGCCCATCTCGCGCCACGACGTCGCGCTCGCCTTCGCCAACGCCCTCGACGATCCCCGCACGCACGGCAAGACGTACGTCCTCGTGGGCCCCGAGCGCTTCACTTGGAACGAGTACTTGCGCAAGCTCGCGCGGCTGCGCGGCAAGAAACGCTTGCTTGCGTACGTGCCGCGGTGGTTCATCCTGCTCGTGTCGAGCGTGCTTGGGCGCGCGTTCCCCGCGTCGCCCGACGAGCTACGCATGCTCATGCAAGGCAGCGTGGGTGAAGTCGAGCCCGCACGCAGCGACCTCAAGCTTCCTCTCATGAAGTGGGACGACGCGGTGGCGGGGCTACGGCGAGGGTGAGGGAGCACGGAGTCCGCCGACTCCAAGAGACAAACCTCCCAGACCCCCATTTGGCCCAATGTGCCCAAAGCCTCTCCCGATGGGGGCAAGAGAATCGGCCGCCCAATGGGTCCCCATGGAAACCCGTGCCCACCTCAACTACGGGATCTGCAGGCAGTGCTGGGGCACTGGCATGGTGCTCGCCGACAC
>JBAZZN010000349.1:0-3163 GCA_041658815.1 Thermoplasmatota archaeon | reverse complement strand
GCGGAAGGACACTGAACCACTCGTGGCGCGCGAGATCAAGGAACGCGAAGACGGCGAGGCCGACCGCCAAGGGAATGGCGACGATGGTCGTCTGGTGGCGAGCGCCCTGATCGATGCGGTGCTCGACCAGGAGTCCGATCAGTATCGCGCCTATGACGTAGAGCGCGATCTGCACGTAGATGACGGGGCTGATGTAAAGGAAAGCGAAGGGGCTGGGGTCCGCGCAGGGCACCGTGGCGGCGCCGCAGAAGACGTCCGCATCCTCCAGCACGCGCGCGACGGGGCCAAGCATCATCCAGGGTAGCAGCGCGGCCACGAACCAGCCGTCGGCTCGGATCTGATAGCGCCGGAAGAGCCCCACGTAGATGCCGTAGAGGAGCGCCGCCAGGACGACGCCGTAGGTCAGTTCGCTCTTGACCGTGTAGCCGTCCACCGCTCGCACGCCGTGCGGAGCGACCACGCCCGGGCAGTTGATGTCGTTCTTGCACTGGTGCGCGTCCACGACGAGGGGGCCGTAGATGTCCTCCCACCAGTAATGATCGTAGAACGTGTCTGGCTTCACTTGGACGCCAACGAAGAGGGCGCCGCCCATGATGGCGAGCGCGGCGAGGGCGACCCAGAGCGCGTTCTTCTCCAGAAAAGCGCGCGCTCTAGCCACTGCCATGCTGAGCGCGGTGAGCCGACGCAGGCTACTTAAGGCTCCTCATTGGCGGTCGGCGAAGGCGGCGTGCCTTATGTAGAAGCGGCACGAATCATCAGGTGTCCATGGAAGACTTCACGAAATCGAGGACCATGGTCTTCCCCCGCGACGTGCGCGTGGGTCACGGCGCCATCGACGAGCTGGGCAGCGTGCTCAACGACTTGGGCGCGCGCGAAGAAGTGCTCCTCGTCACTGGCCGCACGACGCGACTCCTCGCAGGCGAGCGCGCGCTCGAGGTCGTGCGCAAGGCCGGCTACTCCGCGTCGATGATACAAGTCTCGGGCGCAACGCTCGAGGACGTCGCGGTTGCCGAGGTCGAGGCCCGCCGCGTCAAGGCGCGCGTCGTGCTTGGCGTGGGCGGCGGCAGCGTGATCGACGTGGCCAAGCTCGCGGCGTACCGCGTCGGAGTTCCATACATCTCGGTCCCCACGAGCGCGAGCCACGACGGCATCACGTCGCCGCGCGCGTCCATCAAGGAGGACACGGGCTCGTCCTCCAAACGCGCGAACACGCCAACCGCCATCGTCGCGGACACGTCCATCATCGTCAAGGCGCCCTACCGCATGCTCACGGCAGGTTGCGCAGACGCCATCTCGAACAGCACCGCCGTGCTCGACTGGAAGCTCGCTCACAGGCTGCGCAGCGAAGAGTACAGCAGCTTCGCCGCGGTGCTCGCCGAGTCCGCGGCCGACATGATCATCGAGAACGCGGGCGTCATCAAGCCCGGCCTGGAAGAGAGCGCTTGGCTCGTCGTGAAGTCGCTCATCGTGAGCGGCGTCAGCATGAGCGTCGCGGGCTCGTCCCGCCCGGCCTCTGGCGCAGAGCACATGTTCAGCCACACGCTCGACGAGATAGCTCCCGGCCGCGCGTACCACGGCGAGCAAGTCGGCGTGGGCAGCATCATGATGATGAACCTGCACGGCGGCGACTGGAAGGCCATCCGGGACGCCTTGAATACGCTGGGCGCTCCGACCACTGCCAAGCAACTCGGCGTCACGCCTGATATCGTGGTGGAAGCGCTTTGCCGCGCGCACCTCAACAAGCCCGACCGCTACACAATCCTCGGCGACAAGGGGCTCACGCGGGAAGCCGCGATGGAGCTGGTACGCGTCACGGGTGTGGCTTGACGCTCACGGTGATCGGGGAAGGGCTGGCCAAGCCCGGCCTCGTCTTCCGCTACGAGGGAGAGACGGACCCCGGCTGCGTCCCCTGCAAGCTCCGCAAGCAATGCCACTCGAAGGAACTGAAGGTCGGCCGCGAGTACCGCATCGGGGAAGTCCGCCCCATCAAGCACGACGTGTGCCACGTCTTCGAAGGCAAGGTACAGCTCGTCACCATTGACGCGAAGCCCCTCCCACTACGCATCACGATCCCCGTTTCTGCGGCGCGCGGCACTGGCGTCTCGAAGCATTGGGAAGAGTGCGGCGCCTCATGCCTCTACAAGCAGTCCTGCAACCCCAAGGCGCTGCCGGAGGGGACCACCGCCCGCATCGAGAAGATCGAAGGCGACGTGCCGTGCCTCGTGGGGCGCAAGCTCAAGTTCGCGATCGTGAGCCCGTAGGGCCGGTCAGTGGCCTTTCTGCCTAGACAACGTCTCACGATGCGGCGTTGCGACCACCAAGGGTATCATCGTCCACAATGACATCCGGCCCATGGCTTCGTGGAAGGTCCCCATCGTGGCGCTCCTCATCCTCGCGCTCCTGTCCGGCTGCATCGGCCAGAAAGCCGACAGCGTCCAGCGCTCGAAGGTGACACCCGCGCCGACCCCCACGACGGGCCCCCTGGAGAATGAGACGCCGCGCGCAGTCGGACCGCTCGACGTCCAGAAGTTCAAGGGCACCGTGGACGGCGCCGCCACGCCCCTCTTTGCCCTCGATCTCCCCACATCAGAAGGAACGAGCGATGACATCAAACTGAAAGCGAACGGCTCGCTCCGATTCGAAGTCAAGTTCGCGCCATCGGGCGGGGCGAACCAGCTCCACGTGGAAGTGAGCGACCTTGGCAGCCCCGACGCGACCGGCCAACCGAAGGTCCTCGGCACGAAGGACGGAGGCCCCAAGATCGTGATCGACCTCGCCGCGGACAAGCTCGTCGGCGTGAAGGAACTTGGGTACCGCATATTCTACGCAAGCGGTTCTGCTGGCCAAGGAACGCCATTCGAAGCAGCGGCCACCGCGTGGAACGGCACGATACCCGTGGCCTACTCCGCGCTGACGCCATGATGGCTTTTCGAAGACTTGGCGCGTTCGAACACTTCGTTCGTTCGAATGTACCTGCGAACGCACGTTCGCAAGCACGCGCGCGCAGCAGGTCAAGTGCGTTCGGGTGCCTCCCCGACATGCTCTTGTACGTGTCGCGCGCCTCGACCAATCTGATGGCCGCGAGTCCCTCGTTCCTCGAGCGTGACCTCGCGCCGCCCGTGTGCGAGTTCCTGCAGCGGCTGGGGTACCGTACGTTCCAGGA
>JBAZZN010000348.1:0-3166 GCA_041658815.1 Thermoplasmatota archaeon | reverse complement strand
CGCCATCGACGCCCAGCAAGCCCCCCTCCACGCCGACCCCGCCCACCGCGCCCACGCCTAGCACGAAGCCGACGCCACAACCATCGCCCACACCGTCACCCGCTTCCCCCACCCCAAGCTCTTCCCCACCCACCACGACGCCGCCGCCAACCAGCAGCGGTTCGACCGTCAGCACGTCGGCCTCGACGGACTCGGGCACGAGCACTTCCTACCAGAGTAACACTGGCGGCTCGACCTCCGCATCGAAGTCCCCAAGCCCCGAGCCGCTCCAGCGCTCGGCAGCACAGGACGACCGACCAGTCGCGACGCTGCCAGTGACGCACGTGATCCCATCGGCCACGATCCCCCTCGTGATCGCTGGGCTCGCT
The DNA here is from genome assembly GCA_041658815.1 of Thermoplasmatota archaeon. Classification (GTDB taxonomy): domain Archaea; phylum Thermoplasmatota; class SW-10-69-26; order JACQPN01; family JAJPHT01; genus JAJPHT01. The sequence continues at coordinate 2,798 of JBAZZN010000348.1, read as the reverse complement.
GCGGCCGTCTTGCTCGTCCGCAGGAAGTAAGGACCAGGGCGCGACGTTCACAGAGCCTTTTTCGTCACGGCTCCACTCGCACCTCCATGGACCTGCGCTCGGACACCGTCACGAAGCCCACGCCCGAGATGCGCGAGGCCATGGCGCGCGCCATCGTGGGCAACGCAGCGTGGGGCGAGGACCCCACCGTGAACGAGCTGGAGCGTCGATCCGCCGAGGTCCTGGGCAAGGAAGCCGCCATGTTCGTGCCAAGCGGCACCATGGGCAACCAGACGGCGCTACGCGTGTGGACTAGTCGCAAGGTCGCGCCCGAAGTCATCTGCCACGAGCGCGCGCACATAGTCATGAACGAAGCCGCCGGCCTCGCTGCGCTTTGTCACGCGCAAGCCAAGACGCTCCCAGGCAAGGGCGGATGCATGCCTCTCGATAGCATCCGCGTGGCAATCCAGCCCCGCGCGAACCCTGTCAAACCGCAGACCGCCGTCATCGCGCTGGAGAACACGCACAACTGGGAGAACGGGGCGGTCCTCCCGCTCGAATACATGCGCGACGTGCACGCGCTCGCGCAGGAACACAAGCTGCCCGTGCACTTGGATGGAGCGCGCATCTTCAACGCGGCCACAGCGCTGGGCCGCCCCGCGCGCGAGATCGCGCAGCACGCGGACAGCATCCAGTTCTGCTTCAGCAAGGGCCTCGCCGCGCCCATCGGCAGCATGCTGGTCGGCCCCAAGGACTTCATCGAGGACGCCTCAAAAGTGCGGCAGTACATCGGCGGCGCCCTGCGCCAGGCGGGCGTCATCGCCGCCGCTGCGCTGATCGGGCTCGACACCATGACGAAGCGCCTGCACGAGGACCACGCGAACTGCAAACGCCTCGCGATCGGGCTCAAGGGCCTCCCGCTCAAGTTCGAGCCGCCCCAGACGAACATCCTCATCATGGATTCGATCGAGCGTCCCGCCAAGGAGATCATCGACGCGTGCGCCAACCAAGGCGTGCTCTTCTCGCTCATCTCGCCCCACGAGTTCCGCGCGGTCACGCACAACGACGTGACGACGGCTGATATCGACCGGGCGATCGACGTGCTCCGCGCCGTCCTTGGGACCTGACGCGACCACGCGAAAACGCGAAGACGCGAACACGCCAACTGAGAGCGGCGCACGCGTCGCATCGGAAGCGACCCCTTCCGTCTCACGCAGCCGCATCCCTTTAGCCTCAAGCCTCCCTATCAGGGAGTGTCCCCATGTCGCCGCCCAAGAAGGCCGCCGCCCGATCAAAGGGCCCGCAGACCATCGTGCCTGACACCAGCGTCCTAGTGGACGGGCGCCTCACCGCCCGCATCCAGCACGACGAGATCGATGCCGGCACGCGCATCATCATCGCGAACGCGAGCATCGCGGAGCTGGAGTTCCAAGCCAACCTCGGCCGCGAGAGCGGCTTCTCGGGCCTCGACGAGGTCGTCAAGATCCAGGAGCTGAAGGACGCGGCTGATATCACGGTCGAGTTCGTTGGCGACCGGCCCAGCCCCGACGCGATCGACCTTGCCGGCACCGGCGAGATCGACTCAATGATCCGTCAGGTCGCGGTGGACAACCACGCCAAGCTCCTCACTAGCGACCGCGTCCAAGCGCACGTCGCCCGCGCGCTGGGCCTCGACGTGGAGTGGATGCGCCCCGTCACGGAGCCCAAGGACTGGGAAGCAGACATCGACTCCCTCCTCATCACGCAGTTCTTCGACAAGGACACGATGAGCGTGCACCTCAAGCAGAACGTCGTGCCCATGGCCAAGAAGGGCACGCCTGGCTCGCGCAAGCTCGTGAAGCTCGGCGAGAAGCCCATGGAGCTGCGTGAGCTCACGCGCATGCGGCGCGAGATCATCGAGGCCGCCAAACGCGACGCGGACTCCTTCATCGAGATCGAGCGCGACGGCGCGACCGTCGTGCAGCTTGGGCCCATGCGCATCTGCATCGCGCAGCCGCCCTTCAGCGACGCCATCGAGATCACGGCCGTGCGCCCGGTCGCGGCGCTTGGCATCGACGATTACGCGCTCGCCACGGAGCTTCGCGACCGGCTGGAGGATTACCAGCGCGGCGTCTTCGTGTCCGGGCCACCAGGCTCGGGCAAGTCCACGTTCGTGACGGCGGTCGCGCAGTACCTCCTCACGAAGGACGTCATCGTGAAGACGATGGAATCGCCTCGCGACCTGCAAGTCTCGGACGAGATCACGCAGTACGCGCCCCTAGAGAGGGACATGGCGCTAACGAGCGACGTCCTCCTCCTTGTCCGGCCAGACTACGTCATCTACGACGAGGTCCGCAAGACCAGCGATTTCGAGATCTTCGCTGACATGCGCCTTGCGGGCGTGGGCCTCGTTGGCGTGACGCACGCCAACCGCGCCATCGACGCCGTGCAGCGCCTCATCGGCCGCGTCGAGCTTGGCATGATCCCGCAGGTCGTCGATACCGTCATCCACATCCACTTGGGCAAGATCCAGCAAGTGCTGGAGCTATCGTTCACCGTGAAGGTCCCCGCCGGCATGGTGGAGGCGGACCTCGCGCGCCCCGTGATCGAGGTGCGCGACTTCATGACAAAGCGCGTCGAGTACGAGATCTACACGTACGGCGAGCAAGTCGTCGTAATGCCAGTCGATAAGACGCGCGGGGGCAAGGAAGGCCCCAACGCGCGCGACAAGCTCGCAGCAGACCAACTCTCGCACGCTCTCAGGCGCCACATCGAGGGCCCATTCGACGTGGAGTTCACGGGCGAGAACTCGGCCACACTCTACGTGCCCGAGAAGTCCG
>JBAZZN010000347.1:0-3172 GCA_041658815.1 Thermoplasmatota archaeon | reverse complement strand
TGACGCGGATGACCACGTAGAACGGGTTGTACGTCTCGGTCGTGTTCGTCATGCTGATCAGCACCGCGTCGGGGCCTTTCGGACCGGGCGTGAGGATGCCGAACTTGTCGATGAGGAAGAGGTCGCTGCCAGAGCTACCGGCGTTCACAAACTGTCCGAACGCAGCGTTCGTTCCCACATACAGGAAGTACGTCTGTCCCGCGGTGAGAGTGAGTGCGGTCGTGGTTTGCGCGCCGCTGTTGCTGCCGGTCACGGGTGGCGCGATCTGTCGCCAGATGTCTTCCTCGGTGGGCGTGGTCGAGACGGCCGCCTCTGCTGGCTCAGCCTGAACGATGATGAGGACGATGAGCGCGAGCGCGATGAAGGGTGGGATGAGGCTTCGCACTTAGAGGCCTCCGAGGAGTTGGAAAGCGCTGAACGCGTTCACCAAGAGGAACACGGCGCACCATGCGACGAATACTCGTTCCATCGTGCGCGCGAAGGGCGTGGGAGCGATCGCGAGGGCAATGAGGAGAACGATCTCGATGGCGAGAAGCTTGAGGACAGCTGCGGTGAGGATGCCTTGCTCGAACGCGTAGGCCGCGATGGGGTTGAGCTCTTCGGCGCCATCGATGCCGTTGAGGGCGAGGGCTGTGAAGGTGAGGTCCATCGCGTTGAGGGCGGCGAGGAGTGCTCCCCAGAGGAGGAGGCGGCGCGTGGGGGAGAGCTTGAGCTGGGTCATAGTGATCAGGAGGGGGTGCCGGGCCCAGTGGAGGCGGGGGGGCCCGGCGAGGTGGTCATGTTGTTGGCGCTAGCCGCGGGACATCCAGTTCCAGAGCCAGAGGAAGAGCAGGACCGGCAGCAGGATGATGAAGATCCCGACGAGGATCTTCGTCAGCGGCGTGAGGCTCTGCATGGTTTCCACGAAGGACTCCATGGCTCCCTTGATCTGGACTGAGATGTCGACGTTGTTGACGTTGTCCGTCACGGTGAGCTTCGAGTAGCCCGGGTTGGCGGAGTATGGCACCTGCACGCTTTGCGTGATGGCACCACTCGCGTCCGCGCGGCCCTGGAACACGTTGACGCCGTCGATGGCGATCGTGATGTTCCCGTTGGCCTGGAACCCGGTCGCTTGGATGAGGACCCAGTCGCCAGGTTCGAGGCCGAACGTCTTGCTCACGTTCACGTTAGGAGCGGCCGTAACCGTACCCGCGATTGCGAGAACGACCGCCCCCATAGCGACGAGAGCCACCGCTGTTGCCTTTCCACTGATTCGATTTCTTTCGGAACACATTCTATCTCCTCCGCGCCACGCGCCGCGCGCGAGCGCGAGACGTTTTTGGCGCGTGGACGATGCTACGTCGACGAGGTAGTTAGGCGCGCGCTGGGTCGCGCACGCCGCGCGTTGCGGGCCTTGCTCGGGCCGACGCCGCCGCCCCTACCCGTCCAAACGAACTCGTGTCACTCCGATCAGTGACATCCAGATGTTGATACCGCTCACCGAGGGCATGTGCTTGGGAGTAGGAAGGCCCGTCGTCCCGGAAAAGTCTCTGACTTTGTCCGCCCCATCGACCCATCGGTTCCCCCATCGTTCCCCTACCACGGGCGACGGGCTCTCCTCCCACTCCCTTTCCTTTGGAGCTTTTTGTCAACTTGGTTTCATCCCCGGAACTTGCTGAAGAGGCCGGGGCGGCTTTCGGTCTGCGACTTGCCGATGGCGCGCAATGTTTGCAGAATCTTGTCGAGGAGGCTTCCGCGCTCGGCGCGCTTGGCCATGTTCGTGAGGTTCACATAGCGCAGCATGACGGGGCTCGCGAAGGCTTCGGCGACCGCGACTTGAGCTGCAAAGTCTTCGGCCTCGCCCTTGGGGATGTTGCCAAAGACGATGTTGCTCTCGGGGTCCGTGTCCATGATACGCAAGAGGGCTTGGCCCAGCGAGTCGATGGCTGCGTCCTGGTCGCTCTCGTTATCCGGGAGAGCGAGGGGGTTGTCGAGGTTCACGGGTGATGCGGTCGGTTCAGAGTTGTCGGTCATGGTTTTCAGTCTCGCCTGTCGCGGGTGGGCGTTGCGGTGGCGCGGGCGGCGTTGTGCATGGCGTCGGTGGCGTCCCAGCCGTACATCGTGCGGAAGTCGTCTGGGCGCGTCTGGAGCGTCTCGAGCATGAATTCGATCTCTTCGGCGATGCTCTGGATCTGGCTCGTGTTGAGTGAAACGGCGTGGCGCTTGAGGAGCCGCTTCCAGTCTCCGACTTTGAGGCGGCGGACGCGGCAGGCGCTCTGGACGGGGTCGAGCTCGAAGAGGCGGCGGATCTGCTCGTCGAGAGCCGCCGTGGCTTGGAATGTCGCGCGAAGCGCTCGGTCGACGTTCTTGCGCTTGATGGGCGAGTACGCGGCCCACATGGCAGCGGAGCACCACGGGAGGTTCGCATAGCCGAGCGGGATCTCGTTGAGGTAAACAATGAAGCGAGTGTACTTCTCGCGATAGTTTGCGGCGAGGGCGACGAATTCGCCTTGGCTCGTCGCGTGGTCTTGAGACTCGGGGCTCGCCCAGTAGATGTCGATCCCGCTGAGGCGGATCTGGTCCTCCATAGAGCGGAGGACCTTGGCCTGGGTGACGCTGCCTTCGCCCACGACGTGTGTCTGCTCGTCGACCGCGACGCCGCTTCCGGCGGCGAGTTTCGGAAGGATGGTGGGGAGTTCGGGAATATCGATCGTGATGTGGTCGGCGAGCTGTTCCGGTTTGACATGGTTCAGGCGTTCGAGGAGGCCGAGCATGCAGCTGGATTTGCCTATACCGGTGGGTCCGCTGAATTCCCAGACGACGTTCCCGTTGTGCTCGTGGCGCCAGGCGTGATGCTTCTTGACGAGCGACGTGATGTTGCGTTCGAGAGCGCGCAGGATCCGGAGGCGTGGTTCGGCCGCGGAGCTTTCGCTAAGGACGCGGAGCATCTCGCGGTAGTAGAGCTGGTGTAGGGGAGAAGGTTCGACGCCCTCGCGCAGGTGCGCGTCGAGGACATCGTCGACGAGTTGACCTCCGATCTTGAGGAGCGCAAGTTGCTTCTCTTCGGGGCTTACGTCGTCGAGCCTTCCGCCGGCGAGGGCGCTGAGCTTGTCGCTGGGTGTGATCTTCACGGGTTCTCGCCTCCTGCGGGGCGGGGCATGGCGGCGAAGCGAGCTGCGCTTTGGTTCACGAG
>JBAZZN010000346.1:0-3204 GCA_041658815.1 Thermoplasmatota archaeon | reverse complement strand
GCGGAACGCAAAGCCCTCAAAGCCCTACGTCGGGGCGCATAAGTCTTGGGTTCTGTCCGGGGAAGCGCGGGAAAGGGCTATGACCCAGGCGCCCCCATCGCGCGCCGTCCAGCACCATGAGGATCGCGGTCGTCGAGAAGGATCGGTGTCAGCCCAAGAAGTGCCAGTACGAGTGCGTGACGTTCTGTCCCGTCGTGCGGCAAGGGGTCACCGAGTGCATCCAACCTGGCCCCGACCAGGGCAAGGCCATCATCAGCGAGGAGCTGTGCATCGGCTGCGGCATCTGCGTCAACAAGTGTCCCTTCGACGCGATCCACATCACGAACCTTCCTGAGGAATTGGAGGAGGACCTGATGCACCGGTACGGCGAGAACCAGTTCACGCTGTTCCGACTGCCCGTGCCCAAGGCCGGCCGCGTGGTCGGTCTCTTGGGCCCCAACGGCATCGGGAAGACGAGCGCCATCCGGATGCTCTCTGGGCAAGAGATCCCGAACTTGGGCGATTTCGGGGAGAAGGCTTCGTGGGACAAGGTCCTCAAGAAGTACGGCGGCACGGAGTTGGGCGATTACCTCATGAAGGTCTCGCGTGGCGAGATCAAGAGCGTCGTCAAGCCGCAGTACGTTGACAAGCTTGGTCGAGCCGTGAAGGGCACAGTTCGGGAGCTTCTCAAGAAGGCTGACGAGCAAGATCGCTTCGATGAGCTCATCAAGACCTTCGAGCTCGATCAGGTGATCGACCGCGAGATAGAGAAGCTATCAGGCGGCGAGTTGCAGCGCCTCGCCATCGCGGCGGCGCTCGCGCGGGAGGCTGATGTCTATTTCATCGACGAGCCATCGTCCTACCTCGACATCCACCAGCGCTTGAACGTCGCGCGCGCTATCCGCGATCTCGCTGAGAAGCGCGGCAAGGCCGTCCTTGTCATCGAGCACGACCTCGCTGTTCTCGATTTCCTGGCGGACCAGGTCAATATCCTGTACGGCCGCGAGGGCGCGTACGGCATCGTGGCCCTGCCGCGCCCCGTCCGCACGGCGATCAACGTGTACCTCTCCGGCGAGATGAAGGAAGAGAACGTCCGCTTCCGTGACACGGTCATCGAGTTCGAGGAGCACCCGCCGCGTCACCAGTGGACAGGCGCGAGCATCGTGGACTTTCCTGAGTTGAAGAAGAAGCAAGGCGACTTCACGCTGCACACGACCGCGGGCAACATCAAGCAAGGCGAAGTGGTCGGCATCGTTGGCCCCAACGCCACTGGCAAGACGACGTTCGTCAAGATGCTCGCTGGTGTCGAGAAGCCAGACGAGGGCATGGTCGAGACGAGCGTGCGCGTCGCGTACAAGCCGCAGTACGTGAAGTCCGACATCGACGAGAGCGTCGAGACGGTCTTCTACACGACGCTTGGAGCGAACTACATGTCCAGCTTCTTCCAAGCCGAGGTCGCGCGCCCCCTCGCGCTCAAGCGCCTCGAACAGAAGAAGGTGAGCGAGCTTTCCGGCGGAGAACTGCAACGCGTCGCCATCGCGCTTTGCCTTGGGAAGGACGCCGAACTCTACTTGCTTGACGAACCAAGCGCGTACCTCGACGTGGACCAGCGCATGATCGCCGCGAGGGTCATCCGTCGCGTGATGGAGAACCGCGGTCGGAGCGCCCTCGTCGTGGACCACGACGTCTATTTCATCGACGTGCTCGCGGACTCACTCATGGTCTTTGGCGGTAAGCCCGGGAAGGCCGGCTTTGGGCAAGGGCCCTTCGACCTCCGGGAGGGCATGAACAAGTTCCTGCACAGCGTCGATATCACCTTCCGTCGGGACCGGGAGACCCTGAGACCTCGCGTCAACAAGCCCGGCTCTCGTCTGGACCGCGAGCAGCGCGCCGAGGGCGAGTACTTCTACACGGCGATCCAGAGCAGCGACGAGTGATCACCACTGCGGCGCGCGCGGCGGCGACGCAGCCGCCTTGTGCGCGCGCGAGATCCCGACGAAGAGCAGCACGATGAGAATGATGCCCGTCGCCTTCCAGCCAGTCCCAGCCATGCTCGGCCCGAGGGCGTTCGGGAGCTTCAGCGTTCCCGTCACGCGTAGGCTTTGCGTCGGTACTGCTCCAGGGCGAGGGTTCCCGCCATGAGGAAGACGGCACCGCCCGCGACGACCACCCAGGCTTCGTGCATCAGGGCCGAGTTTGCCTCGGAATTCTCGATGGTCATTGTCAAGCGCGCGTTGCCCGCGACGAGGAGCGACAAGGACATGATGAGCGCGCCCAAGATCATCGCAGGCAAGCCGAAGTTGCGGTACGTGGAAGCGTCCATGATCAAGCGGCGACCGATGGGGCATTTGAGCCTTTGGGCACGCGAGCGCCACAGGCGCCTCGGCTCATGCGTGGGGCGAGTAAGAACTTGTCGTGTTCGCACCGTCAGACTGACGGGGGGCACGCGGCGTTGCGGTCGGACTTATCGAAAGCATGAATAGGCTTCACTCACCCATGAGAGTTGGAGACCGGTCGAAGGCAGAGTCTTTTTCGGGACTCGTGGACGACCAGCCTCAGGATAGTGGATCAATGACGAAGACCCGACGCAGCAACGAATCCTACAAGCGTCACCACTGGCACGGCGCGCGCACGGCGCGGCGCAATCGCTTCACTGAAGCGCTTAAGTCGTGGAAGCGGGTCCGCGTCGATGATCCCGAGCTCTTCCTCGAGACCATGGATAAGGACTTGCAGATGCGTCGCGGCAACGCCATGCGGCGCGGCCACGGGCGCGGCGGCATCAGCTTCGAGGGTGAGCGAAAGCCCCACGTGGACTGGCTGACCGCGGACAAGTCCCGCGTCCGTTACGAGCTCGAGCGCGGCACGATCCCACAGAACCGGGCGGTCGAGCTGCAGCGTCGGCTCAACCTCTGAACGGACAAAGCGCCTGGAAGCGCCTCACTCGGGCTGCGGCCCGCTCTTCCTTTTGTCCTTGATGCTCTTCCCAACGTGATCTTCCGCGAGCTTCCGGAAGTTCGCTGGCACGGCGATCCACGTCCGGGCGTCGTTCAGGATGCGTGCGTGGTCGAACGCGAGGTCGGGCAGCTTGCCCAGTGGGAACCACTTGGCCTCCGCCGCATCGTCCCCGGCCGCGATATCAACGGTGCCGCCGGCGCGCATGACGTACGCGACGGTGACCGTGTGCCCGCGCGGGTCGCGGCCTGCCTCCGAGTACACGCCCAGCAG
>JBAZZN010000345.1:0-3239 GCA_041658815.1 Thermoplasmatota archaeon | reverse complement strand
GGGGAAGTCGTAGCCGGGACCGGCGCTGAAGTCCCCATTGGTGCCAGTAGTGATATCTCTGAAGACGGTGGCGTAGTCGGTTGATGATGCGCCCCAGATCTTGGGACCCGCGTTGCCCAGGCGTCCCCCCGCGCTCACGAGGTCACCCCAGAGGCCCGCGAGCATCGGCGAGGAGACGCTCGTCCCACCGACTTGGTACCACGCGCCTCCAGACCGCACTGCCACACCTGTGGCGGGGTCGGCGTCCGCGCTCCAATCGGGCGACGCGCGCATCGTTTCGGCACCCGCGGGCGATTGCCATGATGGCCGCGAGAAGTACTGTGAACGGCCTCCTCCAGACGCTGCGTAGGCCCCACCCGAACACGGCGTGCACGTGTTCCACGCGCTCTCGGAAGAGTACGACGAGCCCGACATGGTGAGCGCCGTTCCGCCCACGCTCGTGGTGTGGGGAGCCGTCGCTGGGAAGCTTGGTGAGATACGCTGGTCGCTAGAGAAGCGCGTGCATTCGCGCGAGCCGCCGTCCCCCGAGGACGTGAAGAACGCCTGGCCTTGCGCGGCGGCTTCGGTCAGTTTGGTCTCGTAGGCGGAGGCGGTCGCGCTCGACACGAACCCCTCGCACGTGCCCCAGCTCTGGGAAATGACGTCCGCCGTGTTGTCCGTGACGACGCGGCCGATGATGGTGAGCATCGCGGAGAGCGTCGCCGCGCTGCCGCAGTAGGAATGGATGCTCGCGCCTGGGCTCATCGCGTGTTCCATCTGGACATCGAGGTCCCACTCGACGTTGCTCCCTCCGCCGCAGGAGGCTCCCCCGCTTGGGTCGTGGTACGTGATCGTGGCCGCCGGCAAGCCGAAACTCGAGTCATACTCATTGAGAGCAACCTGGTCGGCCGGCCCCCAACCCGTGATAGCGATCGCCTTCCCACGGCCGTCAGCCGTCGAGGACACAAGGGTGGTGACGTCGTAGGCGTTCCGCAGGTCGGCGGGGCCAAATGGCGGCGATCCACTCGTGAGAGTGCTGGCCTGGGACGAGAGCTGAAGAAGCGTCGTCAGAGGCGCTTCGGAGAGGCCGACGATGGCTTGGATCCCAGGCGCGATGTCCGCGGGGACGAGCGGGTCGGACGAGCTCGAAAGAAGCGTGTGGTTCCCGACGCGGTACTCGTGCAGGCTCACGCCAAAGGCCTCCTCTGCGAGGCCGACGGTCGCCTCCACCTCGATGAGAGTGCGATCGTCCGAGACGGATGTGACGTTGAGACTTTGAGAGCGCAGCCAAGCCACGACGGTCGCGCTTTGAGTGATGCTCGGCGAGAACCGCGCGATGACCTGCGCGTGCGTGAGCGGAGTGACTCGGAAGGAGTCCGCAAGCGAGCGCATCGTCGCTTCGTCCTGCATGCGAAGCACGACGACCAGGTGGAGCCGCTCGGCCGAGTCGGCAGGGCCCTGATCTGCAGCTTGCGTGACGTAGGGCGGCACGCTGCCCACGATGGGCTGTACGTCCGCCGCGCGAAGGCTTGGCACCTGCACGACGAGGACGACGAACAAAAGGAACGCGATGCTACGCTCTGATCGGCAACTCATTGAGACTGCCTCCTCGCACAGCGATAGCCATCGGGATTTAAGCCTATTCTGGTGAGGACATATGCGGCTTCCCGCTTCGTCACGGCTCCGCCATGAACGCCAGGAACTCGTCCAGCGTCCGCGGCTTCAAGGTGTGGTTCTCCTGCTTCTCGCGCCCCATCGTGCTCGTGGGCGTCCTGCCGTAATCGTGGCCGGGAAGCACGATGAGCTCATCGGGGAGCGAGCGTAGCACGCTCAGGAGCGAGTGGTGCATCGCACGCGGATCGCTCCCCGGCAGGTCCACGCGCCCGCATTCGCCCACGAAGAGGGTGTCACCAGTCAGAAGGTGCGTCCCTTCGACAAGATAGCACACCGCATCGAACCGGTGGCCCGGCGTGTGGAGCACCTGGACGCGCATCTGGCCGACACTGAAGCTGTCGCCGTGCTTCACGCGCTGGTCCACTGCCGGATGGTCCGCGCTCTCGTGCGCCACGACCATGGCGCCAAGACGGTCCTTGGCAGCGGGGATGCCGTCCACATGGTCGTGGTGTCCGTGCGTGGCAAGGATGTGTGTCACGCGTACGCGCAGCTCATCGACTTGTCGCAGGACGCGCGGCACCTCGAAGCTGGGGTCCACGAGCATCGCTTGCCTAGCGTCGTCCACGAGGACGTACACGAAGTTCTGCATGGGCCCAGTCTTCCACTGGTGCACGCGCATGGGCATGCGACGAATGTCGGGGCACATCAAACCCCCTGTCGGGCTTCGGCGCGGCGTCCGTCGCGAGAAAACCTTTACCCGAGCGTCCGCATCGCCGCGCCGATGGCTCCCAAGCCCGAGTATGACGTCATTGTCGTCGGCGGCGGTCCCGGCGGCGCGACTTGTGCGACGTTCCTCGCGAAGGACGGCCTGCGCGTGCTCCTCCTGGACAAAGCGCGCTTTCCACGGGACAAGGTCTGCGGCGACGCCATCTCAGGGAAGAGCGCGACGGTGCTGCGCGAGATGGGCATCGATCCACTGGTCGAAGCGCAGCCGCACGCCATCGCGGAGGGCGTCGTCTTCTCGGGCACGCGCGGTGACGTCGTGCGGATCCCCTTCCCCAAGGACGTGGATCCCTCTGGCATCAAGAATTCGAAGAAGTACAACTACGTCACGAGCGGGTACGTCGCGCGCAGGCTCGTGTTCGATGACGTCCTATTCCAGCATGCGAAGTCACAAAAGACCGTGGACACGATCGAGGACCTCGACGTCGTGGACGTGATCCAGGAAGATGGGCGCATCGTTGGCGTAAGAGCCAAAGACGGCCGCGCGTTTCGCGGCAGGTTCATCGTCGGAGCGGACGGCGCCATGAGCGTCGTCGCCCAGAAAGTAGGCGTCTTCGAGCGCGATCACGACCACTGGATCGGCGCGTTCCGCGCGTACTTCGAGGGGGTCACGGGGATGACCAACGACATCGAGATCCACTTCGTGGAAGGCCTCATCCCTGGCTACTTCTGGATATTCCCCCTCGACAACGGCCTCGCCAACGTGGGTGCTGGCATGATCGAGTCCGACCTCCAAGCGCAAGGGAAGGACGGCAAGAAGAAACAGCTCGTCGAGGAAAGCTATCGCATCATGCGCGAGCACCCCATGTTCAAGGACCGCTTCGCGAACGCGAAGGAGGTCGCCGGTTCGCGCCGAGGCTGGC
>JBAZZN010000344.1:0-3278 GCA_041658815.1 Thermoplasmatota archaeon | reverse complement strand
AGATGCTCCTCGCGTACGTGAGTACCGCGTGCGTCTTCAAGGGCGACCGCGGAGACTACACGGAGGACGACGTCCCGTACCCCGCCAACTTCTACGGCGTCACGAAGCTTGTGGGCGAGCAGCTCGCGCGCACGCACCCACATCACCTTGTCGTGCGGACCGACTTCGTGGCGCGCCGGCCGTGGCCACACCCCGGCGCCTTCACGGACCGTTACAGCACGAGCGTCTTCGCGCCACAGGTCGCTGAGGCGTTGGGCGGCATCGTGAACGAGAAACGCGAGGGCCTCCTGCACCTCTGTGGCCGCGAGAAAGTGTCGCACCATGATCTGGCCCGAATCGTGTCACCCGCTGTGAAGCCCATCACGCTCGCCAGCATGGACATCCCCCTCCCCCGCGACCAGAGCCTCCGCAGCGTGCGCGGCGGGGACGTGCTCAGCCTCGTGAGGTGAGCCATGGCTGCTGGCGTCAGCGCGGTCGTCCTCGAACGCGATCGGAACTTCCTGCGCGGATTCCTTGCGACGGGTGCTTCACAGATCGTGCTCCAAGCCCAGAATCTTGGCCTTCTCGTCCTCTTTCTCCGCATCGCCGGTCCCGAGGCGTACGGGAACTGGAACCTGCTCATCCTCACGACCACCGTCATCGCGCTCGTGGCGACCCTCAACCTCCAGATGGCGGTCGTCCGCTTCGCCGCGGGCGAGACATCCAAGGCCCTCGCAGGCGCCCGCGTTCGTCGGCTCCTCCAGACCGTCATCGTGCTCGCCCTCGGCGGCACCGTCCTCACGATGCTTCTTGCGGACCTCGCCGCCAGAGTGAGCGGTGAGGGCGGGTTCGCGTTCGTGCTTCGCATCGGGGCCCCTCTCGTCCTCCTCCAGGCCATCATCGTCACTGCGAACGCGAGCCTCCTCGCCGCACACAAGGCCACCCTCCTGAGCATCGTGGGCAGCGGCCTCACGCTCCTCGAACTCGGCGCTGCCGGAGCCGTCCTTTGGTTGGGCGGGTCCCTCGTCTGGGTCGTCCTCGCGTACATGGCAGCGAAGGCCTTCTCGGCCACGATCCTCCTGTGGCTCGTCTGGCGCGCCTTCCCAGGAGACGGCGTCGGGGACGTCGGGTGGAAGGATACGGTCCGCTACTCCCTCCCGGCCCTCCCCGCGACGGTCGCGATCTGGATGCTCAACTCGGGCGACCGCTATCTTATCAGCCACTTCCAAGGCATGAGTGACGTGGGCCGGTACGCTGCGGTCAACGGCATCGCGAACCTCCTCCTGCTCGTCCCCGTTCCGCTCTCGATCACGCTCTTCCCCCGCGTGATGCACCTTTGGGAGACCGGGGACCGCGCGAAAGCGTCGCGATACCTCACTCACGCCATGAGCTATCTCTTGATCACGCTCGCCCCCATCGCGGTCGGGCTCGTGCTCGTGGGCGACCAGGTCATGGCACCCCTCGCTACACCAACGGTCGTCGTCGCTAGCCGCGCGGTGCTGCCATGGGCCATCGTCTCTGCGGTCTTGTGGTCGCCCCTCACGCCCTACCTCACGGTGTTGCGAGTCACGGACAGGACTCGCCTCATCGGCGCAGTCTGGATCGCAGCGGCTGTCGGCGTCGTCTTGTTGGGGCTCGTGCTCGTCCCCATTCTTGGCATCGTAGGCGCAGCGATAGCGCGTACGTTCGCGTTCGTGCTCGTCACGATCGCGGTCGTGGCCGCGTCGAGACGTGATATCAGCATTCCGGTCCCCTGGGGAACGCTGGGACGAGTGCTCATCGCCACGGGCCTCTTGAGCCTCGTCGTGTGGGCGCTTCTGCCCGTCACCGGCTGGCCCCGCCTCGTGCTCATCGCGGTAGCGGGAGGGGCGACGTACGCGATGTCGCTCTTGCTCCTGGAACGAGCCGTGCCTCCCCCCGAGCGGCTCCTCACGCGTTTCATGCATCCTGGGTTCTGGACGGCGACCGGGGCAGAATGAGGTTCAGCGCAGCAGGCGCTCGATCGCCTCGCGCACACGCTTCGCGCTCCGACCGTCCCGGTGCGTGTTGAACCGGTCACGCACCATGCGCTGTTTCGCGGGAGGCGCGGCAGCCCAGTCAATCTTCTCGATCGCACCGGCTAGTTCGTTCCAATCGCGCAACCGAGTCCCCCAAGTCACTTCATCATACGGGTACGCGAGCCAATGATCAAATGCCTCGTACTCTTCGAGGTCAAACGCGGCGAAAAGGACGGGCCGATCGAGGAGAAGATAGTCGAGGTAGATCCCGGAGTAGTCCGTGATCAAGACATCGACGTGGGGGAGAAGGTCGGCGACATCCGGAACGTCCGCGTCATCGACGTAGACGACGCGTCCACCACCAGCGTCACCATCGGGGCGGAGACAAGCATCTTCGAAGTGCGCTTTCACGATGAGCACCGCGTCGATTCGCGCGAGGGCCGCGCCGATCCTCGACGCATCGAATCTCGAGGCTCGGAACAACCCCCGGGTTCCGCCCTCGGCTCGGAAAGTTGGCGCGTAGAGGACAAGCCGCTGGAACGCATTCTTGGAACGCACCTCCTCAAGCCATGGCACTCGTGGGCGCGTGGTGGAAAAAAGCACATCCGTCCTTGGGTAGCCCAGTACTTGGACCGCGTCTCGTGACAAGGGCCAGACCGTGCGCATGACCCGCTGGACCTCGAGTGACGCAGCTGTGATCAAGTCATACGACTGACCGCTCGCCGCGCGGAGCCGGCGCACGCGCCAACGAGACATTGCGCGCGTGATCCGATTGCTGTCCTGATGTGGGTGATCCGGATTGATCCCCAGCTTCTTGATGGCGCTCCCATGCCAGAGCTGGACGCGCTTCGCTCCGCCCAGCAGGAACTTGTTGACGTCGTCCAGCGAGTGGTTGACGACGACGCACGCGGCGCGCGCCGAGAGCCACCAGCCTCGGGGATCCCTCGTGAGGTACGCCTCGTGACCTGCGGCGCGAAGCTCCAGCACGACCGCCGGCGAGCGCGTGATCCAGACGGCGCGGATTCCTGGAGCGTTCTCCCGCACGTGCAAGAAAAGGTGCTTGGGGTTGTCCGAGTAGCGTCGGCCGTGCCACGCGCCAAAGATCCAGAGGTCGGGGTCGCGGGGCACGAGTCGTGAAGCGTAGAAGGTCGTGGTCGCGATCGTCTCACGGAGCACGAGCGCGGCGAGAGAGAAGGACGACCGCCACGACGCCATCGTTGCCTCCAAGCCGCCTTGGCCCATAACGATTCGCCGGACAAAGCTTCATCGTCGCAACGCTTCCTCGCTGCTCGCCATGTGCGG
>JBAZZN010000343.1:0-3296 GCA_041658815.1 Thermoplasmatota archaeon | reverse complement strand
TGACGTCTTCGCTCATTCAGGCCACCTCGTGCGTGTCGACCACTTCTGTTGTTGGTTCGACCTCGCCTTCGGGCGCTTCGTCGTCGCTCGCGGCTGCAGCCGCTTGGTACCTGCGAAGCAGGGCGTCCTTCTGGAGGGCGTACACTTCGTGCGCCGCGTTCATGGCGAGTTCGAGTGCTTGGTCCAGTTCGGCGGGGCTGAAGTGGCCGTCCTGCTGGAGGAGCACGATCTCGTTGGTCTTGGGCACGATGGCGATGGGGAAGTCCGTCTCGCCGAAGTTGTCCTCTTCGCGGCTGAGGTCGAGGCACACCGTGCCGTCGATCTTGCCGGCCGCGATCGCGGTGACCATGCCGCGCATTGGGATGCCCGCGTCCGCGAGGGCGACCGCGGCGGCCGTGAGGCCGGCGCAGCGCGTGCCCGCTTCGGCTTCGATGATCTCGATGTAGATGTCGATGGCGTTCTTGGGGTACAGGTTCGTCAGTACCACGTGCTCGAGCGCTTCGCTGGAGATCTTGCTGATCTCTTGCGAGCGTCGGTCGGGGCCAGGGCGCTTTCTGTCAGAGACAGAGAACGCGGCCATGTTGTAGCGGACGCGGACTCGTGCTTTCGTGGGGTCCTGGTCGTGGCGCGGGTGGCACTCGCGGGGGCCGTACACGGCCGCGAGGACCTTGTTGCCTCCCCACTCTAGGTATGCCGAGCCATCGGCCTGTTTCAGGACGCCGGCTTCGATCTTGATGTTGCGCAGTTGGTCAGGGCGGCGACCATCGAGGCGCAGGCCCTGCTTGTTGATGAGTTCCATTCCTTCGGGTTTTTTTCCACCCATGAGTATCACTCCTCTCCTCGTCGTTGTCCGCCGCCACTGCTGCCGCCGTGGCCGCGTCCGCGGCCTCCACGTCGGCGTCTGCTGTGGCCGCCGTCTCCCCCGCTGCTGTCATCGCGGCGCATTGGGCGGTCTTCGTCCATGGGGCGGCGCATAGGCTGCCCTTCTTCTTCGCTCTCCACGCGCAGGGGGCGCGCGGGGCGGTCTTCGTCGTCGTCGCGGGGGGCGGCGCGACGCATCGGCCGGTCCTCGCTTTCCTCGCGACGCGGAGCGACGCGGGGGCGCTCTTCGTCAAAGGTGCGGCGCGGGCGTTCTTCTTCGAAAGTGCGGCGCGGGCGTTCTTCTTCGAAGGTGCGGCGCGGGCGTTCTTCTTCGAAAGTGCGGCGCGGACGCGCCTCCTCGAAGGTCCGGCGGGGTGGTCGTTCCTCGCTGGACTCGCGGGCTCGCGCGGGACGTTCCTCGCGGAATTCCCTGCGCGGGCGTTCTTCCGTGCGATCGTCACGCGGGGGGCGCGCGGGCGCGCGTTCCTCGCTATCAAAGCGCCTGGGCCGCGCCTCGCGGGGTGCGCCACCGCCGAACCTCGGTGCGGCGTCACCCTCGGCACTGCGGGGCCTGCGGGGCTCTTCGCGGAATTCTCTGCGCGGGCGTTCCTCGCGCCTCTCGCGGGGCGGCCGTTCTTCGCGGGCTTCGCCTTCTGCAGCTGGCGGTTCTTCCTCCGGCGCAGCAGGCTTCTGTGGCCGCGAGGCAGAGGGGCGCTTCTCTTCGAGCCACGCCTTCATGCGGTCCGTGAGGCCAGTCGTGTGGGCTTCGGCTTCGATCTTGCGGAACGCCTCGAGCGCGAGTTGCACGTCATCGTTCTCGCCGTCCATCCAGATGACGCCGTTTTGCCCAACGAAGATGCGCACGTTCGTGGCGTCCTTGATGAGCTGGATCATCGAGCCGTTGCGGCCG
Source organism: Thermoplasmatota archaeon (assembly GCA_041658815.1). Taxonomy (GTDB): domain Archaea; phylum Thermoplasmatota; class SW-10-69-26; order JACQPN01; family JAJPHT01; genus JAJPHT01. Next base: position 1,525 of record JBAZZN010000343.1, on the reverse strand, counting down.
ACGATGCGAGGGACTTTGGTGGGCGCGACTTCGAGGATGAGGCCGCCCGTGAGCTTGCGGCACTGGCGGTCCTTCATCGAGACTTGCGCCTTCTTCATCTCGCCCACGTGGACGATCTTGAGGAGGACGGTGTCGCCGACGGCAAGGTAACGGCTCGTTTCGCCGAACTCGACGCGCCAGGGCACGTCGTTCACGTGCATGCCGACGTCGTTGGCTGCGCCGATGGTGACGTACCAGTTGCTGGGCCCGGTCTCGGCGACGGTGCCGATGACCATGTCGCCGCGGCAGGGCTCATAGCGCCCCGAGAGCGAGATGACGTTGACGCTGTTGCCGCGGACGGACTTCACGCCAAGGCGGAGGGCGTAGATGCTGGTGCCCTCCTGGTAGGTGTTCTGGCCCGGACGGAACTCGTCCGCATTCGCGACGAGCTCTCCAGGGACCACGACTTCTCTTGTTTCAGGCATGATATCACTTCAGGTGTCAGGGATCTGATCTCATGATGCGCGTTTCCACTTCGCCGTGGGTGCGCTTGTTGAGTTCGTCGTAGAACTCGTTCTGCATGCCGCCCGGGATCTCCACGATGCCGATGAAGCTCCCGTCGCTTTGCCAGGCCTGCTGCTTGAGTTCGCCCCAACCGTGGAGCGTGGCGAGCGCTTTGCCTGCGTGCGCGGGCGGGAACTTGACCGCGATCTGGATGGTCTCGATGCGGATCGGGATGAGCGGCCGGATGGCCTTCATCACGTCCTCGATCTGCTTTTGGACGCTCTTGAACGGATCCAGGTGGATGCGTGCTTCGTTCATCGCGTTCTCGATGCGCGCTGGCGGGTGGGGCGCCTTCGTCTGTGGGTTGATGGCGTTGCGCGCTATGTGCTCGATGATGAGGCGCTTCTTGCGTTCCACCATCTGGCGGCGCTGGTCCGTCGTGAGCTGCAAGTCGCCCTTGAGGAGGATCTGCTTGACGGCGTCGGGCACGTCGGTCGTGCCGAACACTTTCATCATTTGTTCGTGGCTGGCCTTCTCACCATCACGCGCGGCGCCAACGAAGACGCCGCTCACGGCGAGGAGATCGTCGAGGTCGAGCTTGACGTTCCCCTTCTCTTCGCGGAAGTGGAGCGCGATCTCGGGATCGACGAGGATCTCGAAGTGGTCCCCGCCCTTCTCGAGCCTTGCGACCACTGCTTCGTCCAACGAGACCAAGGTGAGCCCTCCAGTGTCTCACGAGGTCTGGATGCGGTCCGCGTACGCCTTGATCTCATCGGCGGTGAGCTTGCGGAAGACGTCGGTCTTCGTGACCAGGCCGATCTCTAGCGCGCTGGCGTTGAGCTTGCCCTCGGTCGCGCGGTAGAGGGCTTTGAGTCCAAGCGCGATCGCCTCGTCCTTCGTGATGCTCTCGCGGTACTCGGCTTCGAACATCTCCATGACTTGCGCTCGGCCCGCGCCGATGGCGGTGGCCTTGTAGGACATGAGCGCGCCGCTGGGGTCAGTCTCGAAGAGGTGCGCGCCCGTCGAGTCGCGCCCCGCGATC
>JBAZZN010000342.1:0-3300 GCA_041658815.1 Thermoplasmatota archaeon | reverse complement strand
CTTCGGGGGACTCTGTCCCCCGAACCCCCTGCCGGGGGCTCGGCTGCCCCCGGACCCCCGCAATCCGCTCGGCTGCGGCCTCGCTGACGACGCGTCCCTAAAGTGCGCCGCGGTACCCCGGGCGAAGGGGCGTCCGTATTCCCACATTTTCTCCCACAACGGATAAGTAGATGGGAATCTTAGTGGGAATCATGACGACTTCGGTTGACGAGCGCGGCCGCGTCCTCGTCCCAAAGGACCTGCGTGCCCAATTCGGGCTTGAACCGGGTTGCCCCGTCATCGTCGAGGCCGATGCGGACGGCATCAAGCTGCGCCGGGCCATTCCCCGCAAGGAGGCCTTGGGCCGCCTCGTGGGGGTCATCCAGAAGTCCGCCGGCAGGACCTCTATCGATCCACTCGAGGCCAAACGGATCTGGGAGCCCCGCCCGTGATCCTCGTAGACTCCAATGTTTGGGCCTACTTCTTCGACGCCAACACGAAAGAGCATGCCCGCGTGAAGGTCGCTTTGCCGCGGCTCTTGGGGGAGAGCGAGCTCCTCTTGCCGACCGTCGTGCAGATGGAAGTCGTACACTATCTGGTGAAGCGTCTCGGACCGGAGGCGGGTCCTGCGGTCGATACTTTCCTGGCGCAATCCGCCGAAGTGGAAGCTCTCACTGGCGGCATCACGGTCGAAGCAGCGCACCTTCTCGTCGCCCAGCATGCCTCCGGGATCGGTGGTCGTGACGCGTGCCTCCTCGTGATGGCTAAGCGACGCGACGCGGCCATCCTCACTAACGACAAGACCTTGGCCAGAGTCGCCAAGTCGATGGGCACCGTTGTCACGAACCCCGTTACCTCGTAGGCGATGGACGAGAGCGGGGCTGGCCTGGGTCACCAATTCGATTCGAATGACCCTGCCTGCATCATGAATCCGTCAAGCGGGACGTCGATGTCAGCAAGGAGCGCCGTGGCGCCGATATAGGTCGGTTCGTTTCCCGCCGTCGTCACGAACTGCGCGCGCTGGTACAACTCTGTTAGCGTCATCTTGATTGGGCCTTCCTTGAATGCGGAGAGTCCCACGTAGCCGTCGTGCAACCAGACGCCATTGAGCGGTGTGCCGTTTGGCAGCGTGACGCTGAGGCGCGCGCTGGAGTCGCCTTGGGCGCTCGCCATGAGGTGGATCAGGCTCGTACCCTTCGCGTCCCACGAGAGCGAACCCTCTCCTGCTGACCCGATGAGCGTCTGGCCGCCGAAGCGCACGTTGCGGCCCGCGCCCTGCGCGAGGTCCACGAGGTCCACGAGCGCCACGTTCGTGCCCGCGTGAGCCTTGCCTGCCGCCAGCGTGACACCGGTTTGTGGCGTGATGGTGATGCGTAGCTTCGACCCATCGTCCCAGTGCACGCCAGCGATGCCGACCCACAACGTCTGGCCTGGGGCGAGGAAGCCCGAAGTGTGCGAAGTGCCTCCGCCTGAACCACTGCTCCCCGAAACCGGAAGCTGGTCGCAGCAGACGATGCGCGTCCCGTTGGCGTTCACTTCGGCTGGGCGCGAGGCCCACCCGGAGCCTCCGCCCTGCACTCTTGCTGGTTCGTCTGGGAAGGCCACGAGCAAGGCGAACGCTGGGATGGCAGCGTTGGACGTGCTCTTGACCTTGGTCTCCATTTCGACGTGGCCTGCCTTGTCTGAGGTCACCGGGATGAGGAACCAACCCGTCGAGCCAGGCATCGCTGACGCGTCCAGCACGAGTGGAGTGCCCCCAGGCGCCGTCGTATTGACGGATACTGGTTCGGAGCGCGGCGAGGCTGGTTCGCTCAAGCCAAGGTAGCTGATCGGAGCGGCGAGAAGCGCGACGACCATCAGGAGCAGCCGGAGCATGCGCCCAAAGACTTCGTCGGGTGGGTTGTCGTTTTCCGTGACCCTGTTGAAGCATCATTCATTCTTCCAATTGGGCTTGCGCTTCTCCATGAAGGCGCGCATGCCTTCCTTCTGGTCGTGCGTGGCGAAGGTCAAGCCGAACGCCTTCTGCTCGATGTCGAGGCCGTGGTCGAGATCGACTTGCGCGCCGCGGTCGATGACCTCCTTGGCCAAGCGCACCGCGTACGGGCCGTTCGCCGAGATATCGCTCGCCATCTGCTTGGCCTTGTTCATGAGTTCGGCTTGCGGCACGACCGCGTTCACGAGTCCGATGCGGAGCGCTTCGTCCGCCTTCACGCGACGGGCCGTGAACACGAGTTCTTTCGCAATGCCGGTGCCGACGACGCGCGAGAGGCGCTGCGTGCCGCCAAAGCCGGGAATGGTCGCGAGCGACACCTCGGGCAGTCCCATCACTGCGTTCTCGCTGGCGAGCCTTATGTCACAGGCGAGCGCCAGCTCGAGCCCGCCGCCCAGCGCGTAGCCGTTGATGGCGGCGATGACGGGCTTGCGCATGCGCTCGAAGGCCGCGACGGTGGCTTGGCCGAACCGCGCGTGCTCCTCGGCCTGTTGGGGCGCGAACGAGGCCATCTCGCTGATGTCGGCGCCCGCCACGAACGCCTTCTCGCCCGCGCCCGTCACGATGACGACGCTGACGCCTGGGTCCGCGTCGAGTTGCACGGCAGCCGCCGCCAGCTCGCGCAGCGTGGCTTTGTCCATCGCGTTGAGTTGCTTGGGGCGGTTGATGGTGAGCACCGCGATGGGGCCGTCGCGCTCGATGAGGAGGTTCACGAACGTCATGGTCCGCGCAACCCAAGCAGCGAGCTTCAGGCTTTGGTCATGAGCAAGGCGGCGGGGGAGTGCGCTCCCCCGCGCCCCCTCCTCTGACAAACCTTTTTCAAGCACCCCAACCTCCGCTCGCCCAAGCGGTGGGTCACACTTTGCCCTCGAAGAAGAAGGACTTCCTCCAGACGCCCATCCAACAGTTCGAGCCATCCAAGGTCCAGACCGTCGCGGACCTCATGGACGCGTTCAAGCACATCAGCTTTCAGGGCCGGAACCTCGGCACTGCGCTCCAGATCTGGGAGAACGCGCTCACTGACCCAGACCGGCCCACCATCATCCTTGGCGTGGCCGGCTCGCTCCAGGCGGGCGGTCAGCGCAAGGTCCTGCGGGACCTCATCCGCTACAAGCTCGTTGATATCATCGTCACGGTGGGCTCGCAGCCTTACCAGGACATGTACGCTGCGCGCGGTTACGACTTCTGGCGCGCGTCCCCCGAGATGGACGACCTGGAGCTGCGCGGGCACATGCTCGACCGGCTCTACGACACGCTCGTGGACGAGGACAAGTTCCGCGAGACGGACGACTACCTCGGCTCGCTCGTGTCCAAGCTCGACCCCGCGCGCA
>JBAZZN010000341.1:0-3329 GCA_041658815.1 Thermoplasmatota archaeon | reverse complement strand
TGGACGGCGGCGGCGCTGCACGTGCAGCGCCGCCGCCGTCCACGACAGGGCGACGCGTCGGGCTATCTCGCTCATGGAGATCCCCGGTTCGGCCCGAATCGCATTGTAGATGCGCCGCCTCGCGGGTGAGGCCAGCAGCTTTTCCTTTTCGAGCGGCTCCAACCGGTCCTCGAACCGCGAGGCGGGTGATAAAGCCGGGCGCCCCACTTCCTATGGGTTCGTGACGTCAGGGCAGTCGTACACAGAGACAGGGGGTACGTCGAACGGACTGATCTTCACGCACTTCCCCTCCAGAGGACCCAACGTAGGATCGTCGTCGTCGGCTGCTACGACGGGGGCGGTGGTTACGAGGGCAAGCACGAGCAGAATGCAAAGGGCTGCGCGGATGTTGATCACCGGAACGACGCTCTGCCGTCCCTTCCTTTCATCTTCTTCGGGGTAGCCCGTGGGTTCACAAGACCTCACAGGCGGTTGTCGTTCGCTTGTCCCGGGCACTTCGAAGGAAAGCACAAATGAGGCCTCACGAATGAGCGCGACGTGAGGCCGGGCCCAGCGATCATGCTCCTGGCCATCGCCCTCCCCCTCGCGAGCGCAGCGGCCGTCGGCGGCGAACTGATCGTCAGCGGCGCAGCGTCCTTTCCATTAGGCGCGCACGCGGAGGGCACGCCCCAGGCCGTCTTTATCGAGGACGCCCTCAAGATCACCGCCTTCGAAGGCACTGCACCCACTATCAGAGTGCATCTTTTCGAGGATTCCTTCGTGAACGTGGACCTCGTCCAGCCACGGACGATGCTCGTCGTCGCCACGAACCGTCCCACTTGGACAGCACAAGAGGCGACCCTGACGATCGCGGCATCCAGGCCGGGATGGCTCGGTCTCCATCCTGACAACGGGATATTCAGCACCGAAACCAAACGTCCCCTATCACTCGAAGCCACTGCACGGGCAAGTATCGGCAACGGTGACGCCATTCCAGACCGTGACGACCCCTCACGAAGCTACTACCTCGTCGAGGTCGACGAACCGTCTATCGCTACGAGCATCACGTCGTGGTCGTACGAAGGCGCAGGCGCGATCAAAGCGCTCGGACCCCGGGTGACGCTGACCACGTCTGACAACGTGACCACGTTCGAGACAGGTGAGATGCCTGACCCGGACAATCCGGGAAGGATGGTCCTCCGCTGGATCGTCATCGAATCGGACGATCTTGCGATCCGCGCCGCCGCGCCGGCGGCCGTCGTCTCCAACCAGTTGCGCGTGGATTGGGACGGCGCTGCCGATCTGGGCGCCGCTCACGGAACACTCGATAGCGCCCTCATGACCTGGGATGCCGACGGCGTACCCACTACCATCGAAGGAGCGTTGCGAGCCATCATCGAGCCCACAGCGAGTGGAGAGGCTCTTCGAATGGACATCACGGGTGACATGCGAACGTCGACCATGAGCACGCGGGTCCCCGTTCCGCTCATCGAAACGCCTGCTGGCCGCGCAGGCTTCGTTATCCTCGTGGGGGCCGTCGTCGCAGGTGCCGGGACCGCCGCTCTCTTGCGCGGCCGCCGTAGGAGGACGAGATCTGAAGCGGCCGACTTGGGCGCCGACGAGTACATGCAACTCGCGGAAAGCGCCGCGGATGGCGAGCATTTCGACGACGCCTTGAAATGGGTCCGCCACGCCCGCGAGCACAGCCCCACGAGCCGACGCCTCGCGCTCGACGAAGCATTCTACACTTCCATGAGCGGCGAACGCAACGCCGCGCTCAGTCTCCTGCACGAATCGATCCTGGCGGAGGATCCCGACGCATGCCTCCTGCGCGCCCGCCTCCTTCTCGAGTCTGGCGAGCCGGAGGGAGCGGCGCGCGCCCTAATCCAAGCGCTCGATGTCGCACCGGTCACTCTACTCGATATCGAGACCGACCCGACATATCACGAGATCCTTCTTCGCGACGAAGTCAAGCGCGCGATCCGCCAAGCGCGCCGCAAGCTCGCTTAATGGTCACGCTCCCGTTCGCAACGCCGAACGAGATGCGTGCCCTCACGCTGCGCTCCCGAATATGTACTATCGCAGCATGGACGCGACGGATTTTGTGCGCATCGACATCGAGCACCTGAGTGGACACGTCGTGATCGAGCTCAATCTCCACCTCAAGGTCTCGGAGCTTGAGATCCAAGTGAAAGGCAAGGAGCTCACATGGAGCGCCAAAGGCGTGCGCGTGACCATTCCGGCGCGCGCCGCGGAAATGCTCGTCGCCATGTCCAAGCTCGCGCACGAGCCAGTTGATGACGTCCGCCATGAACGATAGTGGCGGAACGCGCGCTGGTATATCTTGAGAAGCTATCGTTCTCGTTCGTCGCGATGAACGAGTTCCGGACGTCTATCGCCATGAGGCGTCGTCGCGGGCTGGGCTCAAAAGGCCCAGGACTGAACGACACGTGCGAACTCAAACATTCATCATTCCGACCCTCGTCTTCCTTGCGATCCTTCCCACCTTCGGGGCGGCGGAGAACGCGTCCATCGAGCCAGTTCTTCTCGTGAGCGACGGCAAGACGCCCACGCTCACTCCGCAAGGCACCTGGATCATCCCACCCCCTGGCGCGCCGATGAGGATCATCCCTGAAGATCCTTCCAACATCGTCACCGACGAGACGAGCCTCGATTGGATGCACCAGGCACGAGCCGAGGAAGCAACCGTCGCAGGTACCATGGCAGCGGGCGCGTGCGTGCCGTACCAGACAGGCTGGTACGAGACGGACAGCGCGAGCCTCTATGGCGGTCACATGGGCATCGTCCCCCAGAACATGCCGCCGAATACGTCGAACTATTGCACGGGAGCCGGCATGGGATACACGAACGGCGTGAGCTTCGGCGCGACCTCGTGGATCCAAGCTGGTCTCGCCATCTTCCCGGCCGAATCGAGCGCGAAATGGTTCTGCCAGTCGAACAACAACGGCGCGAAGAGCACAAGCTACGGCAGCGCCAACGCCTATGGCAACGGCGCGACGGTCTACACGTGGTTCTCACGCGACTCGGGCGGCGTGTGGCGCACCTACCGCTACGACACGGGCCCATGGAGCGTGCAGCTCCCATGCAGCATCACACGAGGAACGAGCGGAAACCTGCAAGTCTACGGCGAGATCCAGTCGGCTTCCAGCACGAGTGCGCCAATGGGCCCGTGGAAAATGTTCGACCTTCGCTATCAGGCGACAAGTGGCTCCTGGTACGTGCCGACTCAAGTCCAAGCCATCTACCCAGGAGGCACGCCCTGCCCGCCCTACGGTGCAGGAACCGTGAGCAGCGGCACGATCACCGCTGGCTCAGGCCAAACGTGCTCG
>JBAZZN010000340.1:0-3352 GCA_041658815.1 Thermoplasmatota archaeon | reverse complement strand
TCATCCAAAGTGTCGCTCAGACCGCGAAGCTACGCGAGACGTCGTTCTTCGAATTCGCCGGCGCGGCCATCGGCCACGAGAGACTGCCAGGAACGTGACCAGTTACGCCTGATGCTAGTCAGTCGGGGGAGCCTTGCCCCGAATGCAAGGAGGGCCGGCTCGTCCTTGACCCCACGCGCGCCGAGGTCTTCTGCGGAGTGTGCGGGTTCGTGGTGAGCGAGGGACTCATCGACTCTGGGCCGGACTGGCGTTCGTTCTCGGATGATGCGCGTGCTGGCTCGCAGGAGCGCGCGGCGCCCCTCTCCAACATGCAGCACGATTACGGCTTCGGAACGGTGATGTGGGGCTCGACGGACGCGCACGGGAAGCATGTCGTCACGTCCAACATGCCGCAGTTGAAGCGCATGCAGAAATGGGACCGTCGCAGCAAGTTCCGCCGTGGCGTCGAGCGGAACCTCGCGACCGCGCTCAGCGAGATCCGCCGGATGGCGAGCAGCCTCGACGTGCCAAGGAGCGTGCAGGAGGTCGCTGGCAAGTTCTACCGGACGGCCGCGGAGAAGAACCTCATCCGAGGCCGCAGCATCGACAGCGTGGCGGCCGCGTGCTTGTATGCGGCCTTGCGCTCGAGCGGTATCCCGCGCTCGCTCGAGGAGATCGCGGACGTGAGCAAAGTGGACCGCCGCGAGATCGGCCGCGTGTACAAGGTCGTCACGCACGCGTTGGGCCTCACGCTCTTACCAGTGTCCCCCGAATCATACATCCCGCGCTTCTCCTCACGGCTCCGCATCGACCCCGTCACGGAGGCCCTTGCGCTCAAGTTCGTGAAGGACGCCATCCTGCGCGAGGTCGTCTCGGGAAAGGACCCCAAGAGCGTCGCAGCCGCCGCGCTGTACATGGCGTGCATCCTGAAGGGCGAGCCACGCACGCAGCGTGACGTGAGCGAAGCGACCGGCGTGACGGAAGTCACCATCCGCAATCGGTACAAGGAACTCGTGACGGAGCTTGGCATCGCGTTCGACTTCGGTAGGTGAGCTATCCTTACCCATCGGCCAAAGCCGCCCGCTGCAAGTACCCGCTCGTCATCAGGAGCACGAGGCTCGCGAGGGGCAACGCTACGTCGATGACCATTTGCGTGATATCGAACGTGGGCGCGCGGAACGCGCCGACGAGCCGGAACACGACCCACAGGATGGCCCAGAACACGTACACGTGGTACGCGATCGCGATCGTGAACAATAGGCTCACGCTCAGGATGAACCACACGACGCCGTAGAGCTGGATGCCCAACACCGTGTCTGGTGCTGGGAGGATGAGGAGCGCGTAGATCGCGCCGATGGCGGCCGCAACGAGCACCTTTCTCGTGGGCGGTGGTCTTCCAAGCACCATGTTCAGCGTGGCTCTCTTGTAAGAAGCAGGAGCACGACCTCGGCGATGAGCGCGAGAACAACGATCGTGAGCGCGCCGTAGAGCCACCACTGAAGGCCGGGGGGTATCATCAAGACGGCGATGATCATGACGACGAGGCCGGCGAGCGCGAGCCCTGCGAGCATGGCAAAGAGCAAGCGCCGTTGGCCATCATCCACCAATCGTCACCGCCTCCGCATCAGGACGTAGGCCGCGATGCCGACGCCTGCGACGGCAAGGAGGCCCACGGCCACGATGATGGTGCCGTACTCGGAGAAGACGCCTGCGGGCGTGAGCTTGACGCCGAACGTCGGGCCGTCCACCGTGTTCTCCTTGAGTTGGCCGTCCTCCTGATATCGCGTGAATATCTGGACGCTGTACTGACCCGAGGCGCCGAAGGCGACGCGGACCGAGTAGATGCCGTCGTTGGCGGTCTTGTCGCCGTCTCGGCCCTCGTCGTTCATCGGGTACGCGTTCACGAACTTGCCGTCGCGTGACACGCGGGCCTCCACGACCGCGTTGGCCTTCGTGATCTCTGCCGTGATGAGGACTGGCGTGCCGGGGGTCGTGTCCGCGATGGGCGGCACGGTGCGCACGGCGCTCGCTGCGTTCTGGATGGTCACGGTCGTTTCTGACATCACGACCGCGTTCCCGTCGTTGGCCGTCACGCGGAACGTGTACTGGCCGTCCTGGAAGTGCGTCGTGTCGAGCACGTACGAGCGCGCGTCTGGCGATTCAAGCTTGGCGAGCTCGACGTACGTCGTCTTGGGCGGGGCCTTGTAGAACACGGTGAACAGGAGCGGGTCGTTGTCCTGGTCCGACGCGTTCCACGTCAACTGCACTTGCCGCGCGATCTTGCTTCCGTCCGCGGGACTCGTGATCTTGATGAATGGATTGTGGTTGTCCACCGGGAAGCTCGCGTGGGGCACCGAGGCGTTCCCGAAGGTGGCCGTGTTCTGCACGCGGTCCCACGCCTGCAAGTAGTATGACATCCTGTCGCCCTTCTTGCCTTCGGGCAAGATGGTGGACCACACGCCGTTCACGAAGTCCAGCGGGACTGGCGCGTAGGGCTGAGTGTTGAGGCGCCACCAAACGACCGCGCGGTCCACGCCGCTGCGGTCGTCGATGAGGGTCACGTTCACGAAGCGGCCCTGCGGCTCGCTGCCGAATGGATCCAGCGAGGGCGCGAGGTCGTCCACGTACACGAGCTGGCGCTCCGGCGTGCGGTTCGTGTTGCCCACCGTGTCGTAGCTCCAGTAATCGATCTCGTAGATGCGGGGGCCCGTATAGACGCCGGGCACGTCCTTGATGGCGAATGGTCCCGAGTACGAGCCGGTCGTTCCGCTCGATGGGTTGCTGCACAGCAGCGGGCAGACCTGGTACTGGATGAGCGACACGTCCGTGGGCATCCCGTCATCGTCGGAAGCGACGAGCGTGAACTGCGTTTGGAGGGAGACGTTCCACACGTTCCGCTGGTCCGCGCGCGATGCGGGGTGGAACGGCAGCATCTGGGTCGTCGGTGGCACGTCGTCGATCCTCAGCGTGAAGTTGAACCAGCCTTGCAGCTGCTTCACGCTGAGGTCGATGGCCGTGAGGTTCACGTCCACGGTGTCGTTGTGGTTGAACTTGGACGTCGCGGGGACCGTGTACGTGAGCACGAATCCCTTGGGGTCCGGTCCAGCTGGCGTGCGCACCATGTCAGCGTTCGAGATGGCGACGCCGCCGATCGTGAGCGCGATGCTGTCGAGGCTCACGTTGTCCGAGTCGTACACGAGGACGTCGAAGGTCGGTGCGGCCTTGGCGTAGCGCTGGCCCAGAACCACGGACGAGGGCTGCCTGATGTCAAAGCGCGGGCCCAGGTTGTCCTTGATGCTCAGCGCCCCGGTGGCGACGCTGCTTTGCAGGTTCACCGAGTCGATGGCCCAGATGTTGTACGTGTAGCTGCCTT